>JAQGOE010000208.1 GCA_028293725.1 Gammaproteobacteria bacterium
ATGGGCTGACCGTCCGCCCCCAATTTCACGCCGAACGGCATGGCTACAAAGGCGTGGGGCCTGTTAGTTCCTACAACGCGAGCGTCCATAATTGACCGCCGTGGGTGGAGTTTTAGGAGGGTTGACACGACGAAGCAGGGCAGCGACGGTGCCTCGTCGAAGCCCCTGAAGCGCTGCCATCCCGAGATCTATGTTGCAATGCGGCAATTCGAAACCTGGTCAGGCTCGTAGGGGGCAACAACCAACGTGCTGGACTGACGGCGCCCACGGCTGCAGCGACTTTGTAACGTTCGGGCCGGGTGGCCGCCGGTGATACTCGGAAGTACAAGGGGAAGGTACTCTTATCAGGCATTACTCTCCAGCGCCGCAACCACCACGGCCGCTGTAGCCAGAATGAGCTACCTCGCTGGGCCGTAATCTGATTCATCATGGCTTCGGACCACGACCTCAAAACGGACTTCAGGGAGAACTCTATGTCGGCTCACAAGTTAACAGTATTCCTGAGCTACGTGAGCGAAGACCAGAAATTCGCGGATGCCATAACAATACGGATCGCCAACTCCTTCAAGCGCGCCGTCGACCTGAAGTACATGTCGCAATTCCCTCTGGGGGCAAATTTCCGCAGCCTGATTGACCAGGCCCTGGATAGCGCCGACATCCTGTTGGTCATCGCCACCGGACACGAAAAATTGAGTCATAGCTTCACCGGTTACGAAGTGGGTTATTTCAGGAAGTCGCAACAAACCAGGAAACACATCGACGAAAAACGCGGTATCGACAGACTGATCATTCCCGTCGCGATGCTTGCCGATATTCCAGCCACCCTGGCGGATATCGAGGGAATAGGAATCGCTGAAACCGATCGGTTCCTCGTCCATCCGGAAATAGCGGGAAAGACCGGCGCTGATAAGCAGGATCCATTTTTCGAGTTGCTGGTCAGGATTGACCGCATCCTGGACCAACTCGATCCCATTGAAAAAACAGCCGATCAACAATTTCAGGACTACTCTGACTACCGTGAGGAGGCCAGATTGTTTTATCTCGACCTGGTCAAGGTGATGAGCTCTTTGCCCTTGCGCAGAGAAATGCCGAAGACAAAACTCACCCTGCGATTGCCAGCTGACTTCAGTTCGAAAGACGTAGAACTCGAGCGCGGGGTCGTCCTGTTGTGCAACGGTCCGACTGCAGGCATCCTGGAAAGGCAGCCTTCCGATCAATGGGTACCCTGGTCAGAGTTCTCGCCCCAGATCGGGCCGCAGGATATCGCACTGACCTGGAATGACGCGCTGATTTCCCTAGTGACATCCGCGGTGCGCGGCGACTTCGCGAATTCCGATCCGCTGGTCTTTTCGTTTGACCGGAAGAAACTTTTCCGACTCTTCGTTTCCAAGAGCACCACGTTCTTCGATCGCACCCGCGAGCTGGATATCTACGTCGTTGAAATCCTCCGCTACAGGGATGTCGGAGATCCGTTCACAACGTACCTGGCCAAGGCAATCGCGATAGCGCTGCGCTATCGATCGCTATTCCTGGAGGGCGGCAGTCCCTACGGTCCGGTTACCGCTCGATTCTGGAAGAAGGAGGAATGGAAGCCCATGATGAGAGAAATGCTGCGGGAGCTGCGCTTGTTGCTGATGCAATCGCAGGAAGCGGAGCTCGGCGAGCGACGGCACCTGATAGAGCTGTACGGCGTCGATGCCGGCTCAATCGAAAAAGTTCTCGACATGGTCAAAACATGGTCCGACCAGAAGGCGGAGTTATACAAGTCGGTCGAATCCGTTCTTCTCGAATCCGACCCGAGCGAGGCAACATTCGACGTATTCCTGAAAACCATAGAAAAGTTCTGCACCCAGACGAAGGCCATCAATGTCGCATTTATCACCGCCGTCCTGGCAAGACTCGCAGGAGTGTTAAAAGTAGAATAGTGACATCCCCTGACACCCGCCGTAGTCGTGATAGGGTAGTGGCGACGCCGGAACCACAGTCAGTGGTCACATGAAGAGGCTATGCACCTGAGGGATTATCGAGGTCCTCGTCTCTACCATCTGTGGCACCTTCTCTCCAACATGGACGGCCGGTCGCGCTATGCGATAGAAGATGTCGGGCCACTCGAGCCGATATTGGGGCCCGAGGTGACGGATGCGCGTTCCGGGACGGGCTCACACAGTTCTGGCGCCAATGGACGCCCACGCTCGAAAGCAACCGCCCGGCGGATCAGCACAACCTCATCAGCACCATCGACTGCATGGGGATTTGCAGTGTGTCGGTAGAAGCGAGGCGCGTGAGTCACCGGCCTGCGGGGCTCACTGCGGAGGAGGGCTACCCGGGCCGCGCAGTACGCCACGGTGGAGTTAAATGGCTTTCCCGGCTGGCTCGAGAAGCTCGCCCATCTCTGGCCTGCACAGGTTGCAGGGGTGCTTTTGCGCGAGGTACTCGCAGACATCGACAACCCGCGAGCTTTTCGATGGATCGGTTCCGTCATTCACGCGATCTCGAGGAGAGAGCCGAATTCCTATTTTACCCGCTATTCTTCCGTAGTATCCCGGTAAGGGCGCCGTCCGCGGCATGCAGGTGAATGGCCGTCGTCTCGATCCAGACGTGCGACTCGCTGGAGTCCAACGCGTGGCGACGATTTCGAGATGCCCTCGCTGCGTTCCTTCTATTCGCCTACTGGAAGAGGTAGGATTGGCCTCGGCTGTCCTGCGGCTCCTTGCTTTGACGAATCTTCCTTGATTTGCGAAAACGACCGTCCATTTGTTCGTGCCGCATCAGTGGCACGAGTGCCATCTCATGAGCTGCGCGAAACGCTGGAAAAGCATTCCGCGAGCGCCGGCCCACTAAAGGCCCCAGCGGTGCGCCGCTGTAACCAACCCCCACAGCGCACGTTAAACCGGAGTAATTTGAATTTGAATATGACGCGCAGACTGACTAATCAGGATGCCTTCGACGGCGCAATGTTGAATTTACTCAATCAAGGGCATAGCTGTGTCAGCGCCAGCGGCCAGGCACGATACCGTGGACCGCGTGGAAAAAGCGCGATTGGCGCCCTGATCCCGGACGAATTGTACGTAGCCTCGATGGAGGGAAAAAACGTGCACTATTTGCTCGCAGCGCGAGGACCGGAATACGACGCGCTGCGTGAGCGCCTCGGTAGCGTGACAGCCTCTTTGTTGGATGAACTGCAGGATCTCCATGATCGCATCGGAGCATGCATGCCGAGTCTGTACAGACATCTTGCCGTGGCTGGCGCCCAGCGAATTGCTCACAATTTCAAGCTCTCCGTGCGGTTGGTGCATCGATGTGCCACCTATATGCACTTACGGGGACCGCAGATCCTCTCAACGGCCGGCACCCGCGTGACCCCCGCTGCGACCCGTGCCGTCGACGTGGTCCCGCCCCCGACGCCAGCCCCGGAGCCCATGCAGTTGACGGAGCCCCCACAGAACGATCTCGACCTCTTCGCACGAGGCATCGCGAAAGCGATAGCCGCGGCGCGCGGCCTCGATCAGCCGGGTTCCCGCTCGTAGTTTCGTTACTTCCCAGTCGTATCCCGATGGCGGCCTCGTGGCGACATGCACGAGCGCGCGATTTGAGCCCGTGCCGATGAAAACGAAATGCCCAGGTGGATTCGGGCGCAGGTTGATGGCGTCACGCGCTGCCGGTCTTCGAGGTCGCCGAGCTTGATGCGCACGGCGCGTTGCAGTAAAACACCGGGCGAGACGGAGGTGTCCGACCACAGATCCACGTAGATTACGATCGCCCCGTCAGTCTCGAGGGCTGGATCAGGTCCTGTTTCAGGAATGTCGTCTTACCAATGCGCCGTACCCCGCCCGGGTGGTCTACAGGCGCTGCGCTGAATCACCCTGAGGCTCACCTGGTACACGCTGCTTCAGCTGCTCAACCAGGTCCGCGCCCTAGCACTGTCTGCAAGTTTCGATATTGACTGTCTTGCAGCTCCGAAGATTCGTGCGTCCCGTGCTTCGCAGTCGCTCCACGGCGGCGCGATGCTTCAGCCAACAGAGGCAGCCGGTCGTGCGCGCGCTCCATCAACAACTTTGCGATGGCCTCGCGTGCTTCGGCCTTGCTGGTCCCGGGTGGAAACTCGAAAGCCTCCGTCCGATCGAATGGGTTCTTGATCCGTATGGCCTCGCTGTCGGCCGAAGGCGCCGTTGGTGCTAGCTCCTCCCCGACACGGGCCAGCTCGGGATCGACTTTCTGGGCTACCTGAATCGGCTCTTCCCCGATCTGCCTGACGTACGTAATGCCAACCAACAACCCGACATGTAATAGAACGCGGACCAGCAGCCCGACCCGCCCGGTGCGCAGCGGCTTCCTGGATTGCTCGTTGCTCCCAAGCGATCTCTCCTGAGACGTTGGTAGCGGGGCGGCGTCGCTCTCGAGCGCTTTCGTCTCCTCGCCCTCCGCTGCGGTCTGCACCAGGACCTCCGTCTGCTCTGGAGTCCATTCGAATACAATAGGCTCCAGGTCGGAGTCGCTCTGTAATGACGTGCTCATGGGATAAGGATGACAAGAGACGGTTGTTGCCTCCAGCGAATTGAATCACCTTCCCCGCAGTCGCGAACAGGCGGAGTTCACCCTTCCGTCAGGGCCCTGAACGAGGAACAACAGACTTATGAATATGTGAACAATGGCTTCACGGTAACGCACGAGCCCTGTCAGCCTTTCCAGGGTTCACTTTACTTAAGGCAGTGTCAGTCGAACCTTGTAATCAGCGCCCAAGCCTGGACTTGCCCCGTCTATGCAGATATGAGCACAGACGGGGCAGATCCAGTCCAGTAGGCTGAACGCGAACAAACGCGGTGAGCACGACCTGGAAAGACTTTTTGGGCGGCTACCAATCGATTTGCAAGACAAGTTAGCTGATACCACGGCCCATGACCGAGCCACATTTAATACAAACATGAAGTTGAATGCACGAGCTTTCAATCAATGGCGCTACGTTCATGAATCCCTTGAACTGAGTGCTCAGGGAGGTCAGCCTGGATCAGACGCCGCGAGCTGCGCCTTTCCTTCGCTAAGAGGTTAGTCAGAGTGACTACACTTGCGATAGTCAGGCGTGTGACGACTAAAACCGTAAGACGACCGGTCGCCGGGCATTGATCAGCGAGTTCGGGCTTGCTTTACCGCAATCGGACGCGACAACCCGACGCACCCGAGTCAAGAGCTCGCGCGCGCACCCAATCGTTGCGACAGCAGCTCAGCTTTCCGCATAACAGCGCCGGAGATCTTGTCAAACTGGGCATCGAACGGTTTGCTGTAGCCCAGGGCCACCAGGGCGAGTGTCATAGCTTCCGAGTAATCGAACACCGGCACCGCGATACCACTAATCCCGGGAATGAAGTCGCTCGTGCGCGCGAAGCCGCGACGGCGCGTCAGGGCGATGAGCTGATCGACTTCGTCACGCGTAGTTGGAGTCAGCCCCTGCCGCTGCTGCTCCACCAGCTCCCGTTTCACGAAAGGTGCCGTCGTCTCAGTTGGCAGGAAGGCGAGGAAAGCCGCACCGGTGGCTGAGCGTGTCAGAGGCAGAACTGACCCAACACGCAGACTGGCCGACACCGGCGTATCCGCGCCGAGCCATCGCACGATTGTGGCGCCGTGGTTGGCCCACACCGCCAGCGCGACCGTCTGTCCCGTTTCCTCGCGCAACTCGGCCAGTGCAGGGCCGGACACCGTGACCGGCTCCAATCTGGCCAACGCCCCCAGGCCGAGATCCAGGGCGAAGGGTCCGAGGTCGTAGAGACCGGTATCTGCTTGTTGTTCCACGAGCCCCATGCGCGCAAAGCTGACCAGATATCGGTGTGCTTTGGCCGCCGGCATCTGCGCGGTCGCCGCAAGATCGCGCAGCATCTGTGGGCGCGCGGCTCGAGCGAGAGCCTGAAGAAGGCGGGCACCCACCTCAATGGATTGTATTCCGTGCTGGGTTTTGACTTTTCGTGAAGCCATGTCGTGTGAGCCGTTAGGGGCGTTCGCCGGGCGCGGACTGTCTCTCCCGCGGCTGAAGTCTGCACACGGGAGCCGCACCCAGGCAATGGCGATGACCCTTGCAGAGCAGACTTATGGATAGTATAACGAATTTCGCAATTCGTAATTATAGGTCGCGTTCAGCTCAGCCGCAGCGAGCGCGATCACCTCATGGCAGGAGAAAAGAATGGCCAAAACAATGGGTGGTGGGGCACGCCGAGGACAGCAGGTATTGCAGCGATTGCGCGAGCAGCCGCCCGCGGTTTGGTACCGGGGTGAACTCGTAAAAGATGTCACGACTCACCCCGCCCTTCAGGGTGGGGTTCATACCCTGGCAAAGCTGTACGACCTGCAGTGGGAGAAGCAGGACCTCACGCTTTACGAGTCACCTACGACGGGACACAAGGTCGCCCGCTCTTTCATGATGCCAAGGACACGTGATGAGTTGGTGAGCGTCAGCCGTGCCATGAAAGTCTGGGAAGACTACACACATGGCATGATGGGTCGCGTGCCCGACTACATCAATCGCGCGATGACCGGGTACGCCGCCGGGGCGCCGTTCCTTGCAGAGGCAAATCCCCGTTTCGGAGACAACGCAGTCCGTTACTACGAATACGTTCGTGAGAATGATCTTTGCCTCACGCACACGTTGATTCCTCCGCAGGCAAATCGTGCGGTGAGCTCCGCGAAGCAGGCCGATCCCTTTCTGGCGGCGCGCGTGAAAGAAGAGACGGATGCGGGAATTGTGATTCGCGGCTGCCGCATGCTGGCGACCTTACCGATCTCCGACGAGCTCATGGTGTTTCCCTCCACGTTGCTCAAGAATCCGGAGGAAGACGCACCCTATGCGTTCGGTTTCTGCATTCCGAACAGCACAGCCGGGTTGCGGTTCATTTGCCGCGAGAGTGTTGACTATGGACGTTCGCACTTCGATCACCCGCTGGGGTCGCGTTTCGAGGAGATGGATGCGGTCGTTGTTTTCGATGACGTGTTCGTTCCCTGGGAGAATGTCTTTTTGTACCGCGATATCAAGCGCTGCAATGAGGCGTATGCACGCACTGGCGCCGTGGTCCATATGACTCACCAGGTCGTGGTGAAAAACATCGCCAAGTGCGAGTTCATGCTCGGTCTGGCCTCGTTGCTGGTGAATTCCATTGGGGCGGAGATTTTTCAGCACATCCATGAGAAGTTAGCTGAGATCTGGGTCAACCTGGAAACCATGAAGGCTTTCCTGCGCGCCGCCGAGGCGGACGCCGAGCTCGATGAATGGGGTGTCATGCGGCCGGCCTGGAATCCGCTGGATGCGGCGCGGAACCTGTTTCCCCGTCTGTATCCGCGAATGGTCGAGATCATTCAGCAGATTGGCGCGAGTGGCCTGGTGGCAATGCCGACCGCGCAGGATGTCACTGGACCGTTAGCCGAAGACATCCGCAAGTACTATCAGGCTGCGCGTGCGGAAGCCGTCGACCGGATTCCGCTGTTCCGGCTTGCCTGGGATGCCTCGATCTCGGCGTTCGCGGGACGGCAGGTATTGTATGAGCGGTTCTTCTTCGGCGATCCGGTGCGGATGGCAGGGGCATTGGTGACGGGTCATGGGGCGCAGATTCAGGAGTATGCGGAGAAGGTGCGCGCCTTCGTGCGTGAAGGCAGGGACGAGGCTTTCGCGGCATCAACCGGTAAGGTCTGACCCTGACACTTTCCATGAGTGGAGCACGCGCAGCACCCGATCCACGCCGCTTTCGCGACACCATGGGGCTGTTTGCCACTGGTGTGGCGGTCATCGTGGCGCGCGCCGGAGACGAGGTGCACGCCATGACTGTCAACGCCGTGTCTTCCTTGTCGCTGGATCCGCTGTTGGTGATGTTCTGTCCGGGCAAGAAGTCCAACATGGCGCGGCATATCGCGAATCTCGCAGGATTTACTATCAATATCCTGCGCCACGAGCAGCAAGCTGTCTCTACGTACTTTGCCGGTGGATGGAGAGAGCCAACACCTCCGCCGTTTCGCCTGGTCCCCGGCTCCTGTGCCCCGCGCCTGGAGGGCAGCCTGGCCTATATCGAATGCGAGCCGCATCAGGTCGTCGAGGTGGGCGATCATTGGATGGTGATCGGCCGGGTCGTCGAGGTGAGTTCGGGGGTTGGACCCCACCGTCCGCTGTTGTTCCTATCAGGACGCTATCGGAACCTTGACTACTCGGAGAGCCTACCCGCACCGGACCTCACGAACGTCCACGATGAGCCGGCCCACATCTATTACGAATGACCACGCCCCCGATCCTGGAAATCCCGCACTCAGACCTTAAAGAGGCGCACATCGAGGCTTGCCCCCACGAAGGCCTCATAGGAGAATCGACAGGCGCAAACGTTTGCGCCCGATGGCCATTGAGCTGATACGCGAAAAAAGGGGGGTGGCGCATGAGAAGTCTTCTGGCGTCGACGCCGACGGGCGGGCAGCACGGGAAGTCGATCGCGATCCAGACTCTGTCGACCCGGGGAATGTTGCCCAAACAGGGCATCGAGTACTGGAACGACGTCGCCTGCAACACTTTCACGGCCCAGAGCATCGATCCGCTGGACGACCGGTTTCGAGCGGCAATGTATCGCGCGAATCTGGGCGACATGCGCATGGCGTTGGCCGTATCGACGAGCGCGGTCGTCACGCGCTCCCGCTGTCAGGTAGCGCGCTCCCCCGAAGCTTACTACCTCCTGCATCTGCAACTCGGGGGCTGCAGTGTGAATCGTCAGGATGGCCGGGAAATACAGCTCGCGCAGGGGGATTTCGCGATGTTCGACAGCACCCGGCCTTACCGGATCGAATTCCGGGAGGATACGTCCATCCTGGTGTTGCGGGTTCCGCAAAGCTTCTTCCGCCGCAGCATGTCGAGTCCGCAAGCCATCACTCTCCTGCCGATGTCGGGTCGCAGCGGCGCAGGCCACATCGCCGCGCGACTGATCCAGGATGTTTGGGCGGGTCTGCAGGAGGGATTGCCCGTGGAATCGGCGGACCACCTGAGCCGTGCTGTCGTGGACCTGGTCGCCGGCGCCTACGCGGCAGTGCCCGGGTTGCCGTTAAAAAGCTCCTCCATGGCGGAGACCCTGCGGGCGCAGATCTGTGGTTTTATCGAGAGGCGTCTGGGTGAACAGGATCTGAGCATTGCCTCTATCGCCGCGGCGTTCGGAATAACCCGTCGTTATGTCCATACCTTGTTCAAGGCGGACAAGGACACCGTGAGCGAATACATCCTCACGCGTCGCCTGCAGGAGGCCGCCAAGTCGCTGGCCGACCCGCTGCGCACCGCCGTCACCATCGGAGAAGTCGCCGTCGCGCACGGGTTCAAGAGCCAAGCCCATTTCGCCCGGACTTTTCGTGAGCACTACGGCCTCACCCCACGTGGGTTTCGCCGCAAATCGCAAGTTTGACCGCGACTGAAATAAACTGGCCGGCGAGGGTATCTGATTCCTGCGAATCCGCTCTAACCGGGTTGGACGGGGTGCTTTTGGGGGGCGCTTGGGGGCCGAACATACGCAGCCATTGATTGAGGAACTGGCAACCCGGCAAGGCAGCCGGCTGGCCCGTTTCTTGCGTTCTCGTGTCCGCAACGCCGCGGACGTTCCAGACCTCATCCAGGAGGTCTTCCTCAGGCTCCTGCGCGTGCCTAACCAGGAGACCATCCGGCTCCCCGAGGCCTACATTTTCACGATCGCGCGCCATGTGGCTTACCAACACAAGCTCGGCTCGGCACGCGCCGAAAATATCGTCGCCATCGACGATGCACTCTCCGACCTCCTGCCCGGAAGCGAGCCGGACCCGGTGCTGGAAGTCAGCGCGCAGCAGTGCGTCGGCATTCTGGAAGAGACGTTGCTGCAGATGGCCCCGAAAGTACGGGCGACTTTCCTCTTATACCGCCGTGACGGGCTATCCATGGAGCAGATCAGCGCATGCCTGGGCATCACGCGGCCCATGGCCAAGAAATACCTGGTGAAGGCATTGGCCCAATTCCGCGGCCGGCTGAAAGAGATGGAGTAGCGACAGGCCCGTGAGCAACTCAGGTCGCATCAGTTTGAACGAACAGATCAACGACGAGGCCGCCCGCTGGTTCGTGGAGCTGCGCAGCGGTGACATCGATGCGCGTGGCCGTCTCGCCTTCGATGCCTGGGTGCGCGCCTCTCCGGAGCATCTACGCGCCTTCATCGAGATCGCCGGACTCTGGAGGTACGCGGCCGACCTGGATTTGAGAGGCAGATTCTCGATCGAAGCGCTCGTCGCGGACGTCGCGGATGAAGGCAATGTTCTCTCAATGCCTACGAGATCCGGCCCGGCAGCGACATCCGCTCCGCCCCCTGCACGGACGATCCCGCGGTTGCGCCGATATATGTCATTTAGGGTGACCGCCGCCGCCGGGGTATTGCTGTTGGTAACCGCCTCGCTCGTTGCGTGGTCGCTGATGGCCGGACGCCAGGTCTATGCGACACAGGTGGGCGAAGAGCGCACATTGAGGCTTGCCGACGGCTCGATGCTGACACTGAATTCGCGATCACGGGTGCGGGTCGAGTTCACCAAGAGCACCCGCACGGTGGATCTGCTCGATGGCGAGGCACTGTTTCATGTCGCGAAGAATGCCACGCGTCCTTTTATCGTTCGCGCCGAGGGTGCTTTCGTTCGAGTGATCGGCACTGAATTCGACGTCGACAAGAGGAGTAGCGGCACGGTCGTTACGGTGGTGGAAGGACGGGTTGCGGTGGTCGCGAACTCCGTGGATGCCGGTCACCCCCGCGGACAGGAATCCACCCCCGACGAGAGCCCCCAGGCTGTGATTCTCTCCGCCGGGGAGCAGATCAAAGTTGCCATCGGAGCGCTTGCGCAGCCGGTCCGCACGGACATTACTTCTGCGGTGGCCTGGACACGCGGACGAGTCATTCTCGATTCCGCCACCCTCGTGGAGATCGCTGACGAATTCAACCGATACAGCGAACGCAAGCTCACCACCGAGGATCATGGGGAGCGCCCGCTGCGTCTGAGCGGAGTGTTTTCCACCGACCCCCGTTTTCTGATCGATTACCTGCGTGAGCGCCCGGACATTCGCGTGACAGTGACCGAGACCGAGATCCGGATCGTCCGCGAATAATTTCGTGACGGGAGGTCTCCATCGCCAACAAACACGCTTACACGCGCAGGAAGCCGTCGCGCCCTTGGACGACAGACACCTTGGATTCCGTAGGACGGGGACTCATGCGCCTGGTCGTGGCTGTGACCGTTGCCTGCTTCTCGCTGATGGCTGTTTGCGTGGCAGACAACGCGAAAGTCTCCGTCCGCAGATTCATCGACATTCCGCCCGAGCCTCTGGGCATCGCGCTGCAGACGCTCGCGAAGGACCGCGACCTGCAAGTCGCTTATGTCTCGGACGAGGTCGAATCGGTCCAGACCTCCGGAGCTTCGGGCGAGCTCACGATTGACGAGGCCCTGACACAGCTACTGCGCGGCACCGGGTTGACCTTCCGTCACACCGGTGACAACGGCATCAGCATCGTGAGCGCCAAATCCCAGGCCTCGGCCCGTGCGAGCGGCCGTCAAGACTCGGGCGATGCAGGGAAGGCCGGGAGGTCCTTCTGGGACCGGTTTCGCGTGGCTCAGGTGGCTCCGGGAAAAGTTGCGGGTGGTGGCGCCTCGGTAGCGACGGCTCCGCACCCGGCCGCCGGTGGCCAGAATACAGTCGCGGACAACTCGCTCCAGGAGGTGGTCATCACGGCGCAACGGCGCAGCGAAAACCTGCAGGCCGTGCCGATCGCGGCTACCGCGCTACGCGGCAGCGACCTCTCAGGCAAGGCCGTCACCCAACTCAACGATCTGCAGTATGCGTCGCCATCGCTGTCGATAGGCAACGCGGGTCTGTCGAACACGGTCAACATCCGTGGAGTGGGTCTCGCGAGTGGCAGCCCCGCCGTGGCCAATGGTGTCGCGGTCTATGTCGACGGCCTGTTTCAGACACCCACCGTGAATTCAAACCAATTCTACGACATCGCGGACGTGGAGGTTCTGCGCGGCCCGCAGGGCACGCTGGTCGGCGCCAACTCCACCGGCGGCGCCATCTTCATCAATTCCCGCAGCCCGCTGCTCGCCGAACATGACGGCTATGTGGAAGTCGGCGGTGGAACCTACAATGCCTGGACCACCCAGGTCGCGATCAATCTGCCGATCAACGATTTACTCGCCGTGCGCGCCGCCGGAGAGTTCGCTCAGCACGAAAGTTACTATCACAGCATCGGCCCCGCCTACACCGATGCGGGCTCACTCTACGAGAAGGCGGGCCGGCTCGGCATCCTCTTCAAGCCCGGCGCCTTCCAGGCGCTCGCCAAGCTCGAGTTCCTCGAGCGCAACACCGGCGGCTACGCCGTCACTCCCGTGCCCGGCACGAAGTACGCGCCTTACGCCCCCGCCAATCCGTTCGTGCTCGACTACGACACGCCCGACAATCTGAACCACGAGATCGAATTGACCGCCAACCTGGAGCTGCGCTACGAGTTCGTGGACGGCATCACGCTGCGCTCCCAGTCCGGCTACATCGACAAGCCCGTACACAATTACGAGGACTATGACGGGACTGCCGTCGACACCCTGGCAGCGCCGCGCGTGACCTACGACCAGCACGTTCGCGGACAGCAATGGACCCAGGAAATCAACGTGCTGTCGCCTAAGGCGGGGCTCTACGACTGGGTAATCGGCGGATACATCGCTCGCAATAACATCAACGTCAACATCTATCAGACCGGCACGACCGGGCCGAACGGTCCGACGCTCTACATCTACAGTCCGCAAAAGAAAACCACGACGGGTTGGTTCGGCCAGATGAATTTCAAGTTGTCTCCGCGCTGGGAGTTGCAGACCGGCGTGCGCTACTCCACCTACAGCGCCATCAGCAGCGGCTTCGTCTCGCTGGAGTTGCCGGCCGCCGCCTGCGGACACGGCGCCCCGCCGCCGGCGCCCTGGAACGGCTGCAAGATTGGCTCTACCGCCGGCTCCGAGAGCGATGGCCGGGTCACCGGCAAGGTTGCCCTAGACTACAACATCAGCGCCGACAACCTCCTCTATGCTTTCATCGCGCGCGGTTACAAGCCCGGCGGCTTCAATTCCCCGACCTCGACCTTCGGTCCCGAGACCGTGTGGGATTACGAGCTCGGCTGGAAGTCCTCGATGCTGGATAACCACCTGCGCACCCAGCTCGGCGGTTTCCACTACCAGTACCAGAACTTCCAATTCCAGGAGCTGCAGCTGTCCACCGGAGGCGTCGGCGTCACGAATCTCCCGACGGCCACAATCGATGGCATCGAGGGCTCCTTGCAGGGGCGTCTGGCGGGGTGGGGCGTCGATGCCGGGGTGGCCTTCGTCCACTCCAAGCTGCCGAGTCCCGGTGTATTCATCAACAATCACCTTCTGCCCACGAGCGCCAGCAATCTGCCCCAGTGCGGGCCGGGCGTTGCGTCCTCGGCGAGTTGCTTCGATTACACGCCGTATCTGACGACGACCTCCAGCGGCCCCAACCTTTACTCGCCGCAGTGGACTTATAACCTCGGACTGCAGTACGACTTTCACCTCGTCCGGGGTGCGAGCCTCACACCGCGACTGAATTATGCGTACGTCGGCGGGCAGTTCACCAGTCTCACTTATTCTAACGTAACCGATTACCTGCCCGCGCACGGGTTGTTGACGGCGCTGTTAACCCTGCGAACCGCCGACAATTGGAGTGTTGAGATCTACGGCAACAACCTGGCCGATGCGCGCTACCGCAGCGGTGAGGGCCTCTATAACGGCAATTACTATTTCCACGGCGCGCCCCGGCAGTATGGCCTGCGCGCGACCTACGCTTTTTGAGGCAACACCGCAACGATGCCTTCGCGATCACAGATTTCTCTCGACCCATTCGTCGATGAGCAACGAATTGGCAAGTTCACACTGAATGTCTTGTTCTGGTGCTTCCTGGCCATGTTCAGTGACGGTTATGAGATCACGTCCATGTCGCTCGCGGCGGCGGAGCTGCGCAGTCTCTGGCATGTCCCGGACGCATCGTTCACCTGGGCATTGAGCGCAAGCTCCTGCGGAATCCTGCTCGGGGCGCCTGCATTCGGGTGGCTGGGGGATCGCTACGGCCGCAAGCGGGCCATCGTGTGGAGCACGTTGGTTTGTGCTCTCTCCACCCTGGCAGTGGTGGCCGCCAACAGCATCGGCGTGATCGCCATTCTGCGGTTGATTGCCGGAATAGGCATCGGCGGTCTGATGCCGAACACGATCGCGCTGAGCTCCGAGATGGCTCCCAAGAGACGCCGTGCGACGCTGGTCGTGCTGATGTTTGCGGGTGTGACCTTGGGCGGCAGTACGCCCGCGCTGATTGCCCGCTGGCTGCTACCCTCGCACGGCTGGACGGTGCTGTTCGAGTTCGGCGGCTGGTTTGGTTTGGGGGTCGCCTGCGGCATCTGGCTCTTGATGCCCGAGTCGATCAGGTTCCTCGCTGTCAGCAAGCGACGGCCTGCCGAGCTACTCGCGATTGCCAGGCGCATGCGGCCGGATCTCAACATCACCGGTGAGGTGGATTGGTCGGTAGCGCCGGCACAGGACTCGCGGGGCAGCGGCTGGCGACAATTGTTCGCCCCCGGATTGAGGCAAGTGACGCCCCTCCTGTGGGTGTGCTTCGCAGCCACCCTCATGACCCATTATTTCCTGAACTCCTGGCTGCCGCTACTTGGGGCGGCCAGCGGACTGTCCCGGGAGGAGATCTCACTCACCGCGATGCTCTACAACGTGGGTGGAACTCTCGGCGGCATCCTGATGAGCGTGCTGATGGACCGCTACGGCTTCGTCATCATTGCACTGTTGTTTGGAGTCGCGGTCCCTTCGATCGCTCTGCTGGGCCTGACGGGGATGAACGGTCCGGCGCTGCTGCCGCTGGTGTTCGTGGCCGGGCTCGCCGTGCTCGGCGCGCAGTTCGGCAACAATGCCGCCGCCGGAATGTTGTATCCGACCGAGTTCCGGGCCAAGGCCGTCGGGTGGGCGCTCGGGGTGGGCCGGCTGGGGTCGATACTCGGCCAGGTCCTGGGCGGTGTCCTGATCGAATGGCATGTCCCGTTGCGCGGGCTTCTCCTTGGTGCGTCACTGCCGATGCTGATCGGCGCGGCGGCCGCGGCGCGACTGACACGAAAACGGGGAGCGGTCGTCCCTGATTCGCTCTGCGCCCCCCTGCTCGATGAGTGAGTACGTGCCGGTGACTTGTATTGATTTGCGCAGCCGGCGAGGATTGCCGATCGCCGTGAGAACACAATGAAGGGGAATTTCGCGATGCTTAGAACGAGTTTGCCGCTCAGGCTCTCTGCGGTTGTAATGTGGATGCTGGCGACCGCTACCGCTCAGCCCGCCGAGGCCGGCGCGCCGAAGGCGTGCGCCGCGCTCACCTCCTTCAAGGCACCCGGCTTCAACATGGTCATCACACAGGCCGTGGAGGTTCCGGAGGGGCCCGTGCCGGCGATTCCCTTCGGCCCGGCTTTTTCCGGAAATTTACCCGTGTACTGCCGCGTCGATGGCGTCATCGATCCGCGCACCGGCCGGGATGGGAAGCCCTACGCCATTGGCTTTGCGGTGGCGATGCCCGTGAACTGGAACGGTCGGTTCCTGATGCAGGGTGGCGGTGGTCTCAACGGCAATGTCGCCTTGCCCATCGGCAGTGTTGCGGCGAGTGATGTGCCGGCGCTGGCGCGCGGCTTCGCCGTCGTCACTACGGATAGCGGTCACAAGAGTTCCGCCGTGTTTGACGCGAGCTTCCTGGCGGACCAGGAAGCGACGGTAAACTTCTTGTATCAGGCCGTCGGCAAGGTCGCTCAGGTCGGCAAACAAGTCGTGTTGGCTCACTACGGACGCGCAGTGGCACACTCGTACTTCATGGGTTGCTCGACCGGTGGGCGCGAGGCGATGCTCATGTCCCAGCGGTATCCGGATTTCTTCGACGGCATCATTGCCGGTGCTCCGGCTATGCGGACCACCTACTCCAATCTGGCGGATAAGTGGATCACTGTCGCGCTCAACCAGGTTGCGCCGAAGGATGACCAAGGCCGACCTGAGAGCTCGCGCGCCCTGTCGGACAGCGACCGCAAGCTCGTCATCGACTCGGTCCTCCAGGCTTGCGATGCCAACGACGGCATCGTCGACGGAATGATCTTCGATCCGAAAAGTTGTGGGTTCAATCCTGCTGAGCTCGCCTGCAAAGGGCCGAAGACCGCGTCATGTCTGCTGCCGGAACAGGCCGCGGCGCTGGCGAAAGGATTCGCGGGCCCGAAGGATTCTCATGGCAACGCCGTATACCCGGGTTTCTGGTTCGATACCGGCATTGCCGACACGCAAGGCATCCCCGGTCTGCTCAACCCTGGAGCGAGCCCCGTCGGCGGTCCCGTCACGGCGACCCAGATGGATGTCGACCACGAGGCGAGGCTCGCCGCCACGGCGAACGCAGCGGTCGGAGACACTGCCTCCTGGACCCAACTCAACACGTTCTCCGGGCACGGCGGGAAACTCATTTTCTTTCACGGTGTGAGCGATCCCTGGTTCTCCGCGCAGGAGACCGTGCGCTATTACGAACAACTAGGCCAGGACAACGGCGGTCCCGAGGCGGTCTCGGGGTGGAGCAGGCTGTTCCTCGTGCCGGGAATGAGTCACTGTTCAGGTGGCTCGGCAGCGCTCGATCGTTTCGATCTGCTCGAGCCGCTGGTGAACTGGGTCGAGCAGGGGCGGGCGCCCCAGGCTGTGGTCGCCACCGGCAAGGCATTCCCGAAGCGCAGCCGGCCGCTGTGCGCGTACCCGCAGCATGCTCACTACAAGGGCTCGGGCGATCCTCAGAAGGCTGAGAGTTTCGAGTGCCGGCCGCCGAAATGACGCCGGGTAGCCGACTCTACTTGCAGCTCCTCGCTTCGGGCTCGGCCGGTTAATTTTCGCACGCGAAACTCTTCTCGCTGTTGGGATCGCCGCCGTGGAAGCGGGCGACGAGCGGATGCGGACACAGTGGTCGGGTAACGCCAGGAAAAGCCTTGCCCCGCGCGACAATCCGGTCCGGCGGATGGGCGTGCTCCACCCAGTCCTCGATTGCGGTCAGCATGTCGAACTGGTCCGTCGCCGGTCCGCCCGAACAATGGGTCATACCGGGCACCATGAACAGGCGCGCCCAGTCCTCGATCCGCCCGGGAGTGCGACTGCGTACCCGTTCGTACCAGGCGGCGGTATCGAGCGGAGAAAGGCCCTGATCGCTCAGCCCGTGATACAGAATGAGCTTGCCGTGACCGGCAAACGTACTCAAGTACGTCGCATCGGCGTCATTGTACTTCGATGTTTCGAGCACCCGCGCCAGGTCGCGATCGAAATCGAAGCCCATGGGGTCGAACGATGGATCGGGTGGTGTCATGCTGTAGAAGCGCAGGGAATCGAACCCGAGCGTCGCATCCGCCGAGTTGGATTTCCCGCTGGGGGAGGTTCCGAGGTGCATACGGTAAAACGCAGGCTCCCCTATGCCGGCATCGTAGGGGAAGGCGGCGTAGAGGGGCTGCCCCTGAGAGTCATGGGGCCCCTCCATGAGGCTCTTCAGCGCGGCGACCTGCTCGTTGCTCAGGCACTGCGGGTTCTTCGTTCCCTTACAGCTCAGAACCCCCGGATCGAAGTGACAGGCGCGGTAGTCGTTGATCATCCCATCGACCAGACCATCGTGGGCGTCACACTCCGTGAGGACCGCCGTCGCAACGAGGTGCAGGTCCGACTCAGACAGCGCTCGGCTGATGATTGGACGGCCCTCGTCGTCCCGCGGAGCCGCTCGCGCCAGCACGATCTCGTTCCAGGCTTCGGCCACGTTTGTCCGGGTCAGCCTGAAGGAGGGGTCTCCAGCCACGATACCGTCAAACTCCAGCGGCAGCCGTTGCGCGGCCATCATGGCTTGCCGCCCGCCGTTGGAGCAGCCGACGAAGTACGAGCGTTGCGGCAGGCGCCCGTAGAAGCGCGCAATGACGGCTTTTGCCAGCAAAGTGGTTTTGTCGACCGCGTTGTACGCATAGTCGATGCGGGCCTGTTGGTCGAGGGCGAAGTGCGGATCGATCATGGATCCGCTTCGATGCCCTCCATCCGTGGAGACCACCGCGAAGCCGCGCGCGAGGCCGGGTGGATTGGCTCCGGCGGTCGCGCCGTAGCTCGGCGACAGCACCCCGTCCAGTCCACCGCCCCCCTGGAATTCAAACCCACCATTCCAGCGCGCCGGCAGTCTCAGCTCGAAACCGATGCCGAACTGCTGACCGTCAGGTCCGGTGCGCGGCGCGAGCGTCGCGCGAAAGAGGCAGTGCGCGGGGAGCTCGGCAGTTACGCCGGAGCCAGCGCCGGCAGGCCCGGCCGAAGCGTGTCCTGCCGGCACGAACTGCGGCTCCTGCGCCACGAGTCCCGGCTGGGTAAAACTTTTCAACTCGAGACAGCGTTTTACCGGATCGCTTTCCGAGGGCATTCGCGGCGCATCTGCGGCCAATGCGGTGCCCCACAATATTGCACCGGCGCCCAGCGCTACCCAACTCAACATCAGTTTCG
>JAQGOE010000211.1 GCA_028293725.1 Gammaproteobacteria bacterium
CCGGTCGCAACCCGATGGACATCAAGCGTGGCATCGACAAGGCTGTGTCCGTCACAACCGAGGAGTTGAAGCGCCTCTCGAGGCCCTGTAAGGACTCCAAGGCCATTGCGCAGGTCGGCACGATCTCGGCGAACTCGGATGAGGCCATCGGCGAGACCATTGCCAATGCAATGGAGAAAGTTGGCAAGGAGGGTGTCATCACCGTCGAAGAGGGGCAGGGACTCGACAATGAGCTCGAAGTGGTCGATGGCATGCAGTTCGACCGCGGCTATCTTTCCCCGTATTTCATCAACCAGCAGCAGAGTCAGACGGTCGAGTTCGAAAAACCGTTTATCCTCCTGTGCGATACGAAGATCTCGAATATCCGCGAGATGCTCCCTCTCCTCGAGACGGTAGCGAAAGCGGGCCGTCCGCTGATCGTGATCGCTGAGGACGTCGAGGGCGAGGCGCTTGCCACGCTGGTGGTCAACAATATCCGCGGCATCCTCAAGGTTGCAGCGGTGAAGAGTCCGGGCTTCGGCGATCGTCGCAAGGCGATGCTCCAGGACATTGCGACACTGACCGGCGGCACCGTGATTTCCGAGGAGGTTGGCCTGTCGGTCGAGAAAGTTACCCTGAACGATCTGGGCGAGGCCAAAAAGGTCGTTGTCTCAAAAGAGAACACGACCATCATCGACGGAGCCGGCAAGGCCGCGGACATCAAGGCCCGCGTCGAGTCGATCCGCCGGCAGGTCGAGGAAGCGACCAGCGATTACGACAAGGAGAAGCTGCAGGAGCGTGTTGCGAAGCTTTCGGGCGGTGTGGCGCTGATCAAGGTCGGTGCAGCCACTGAAATTGAGATGAAGGAAAAGAAGGCACGGGTGGAGGATGCCCTGCACGCAACCCGAGCGGCTATCGAGGAAGGCGTGGTACCGGGCGGCGGTGTCGCGCTGATCCGTGCCCTCAAGGCGCTCGATAAGTTGGAAGGTGCCAATGAAGATCAGACGGTTGGCATCCGTATTCTCGCTCGCGCGATCGAAGAGCCCCTGCGAAATATCGTTGAGAATGCCGGAGAGGATGCGGCGGTCATCCTGAACCAGGTGAAAGCCGGCAAGGGTGCCTACGGTTACAACGCGGCGACTGGTGACTTCGGCGACATGCTCGAAGAAGGCATTCTCGATCCAACGAAGGTCACGCGGCTTGCGCTGCAGAATGCCGCATCCATCGCGGGCCTGTTGCTCACCACCGAGGTGATGATTGCCGAGTCTCCGAAGGAAGAAGACCATGCGCACGGCGGCATGTCGGGCGGCGGCGGAATGGGCGGGATGGATATGTAAGAAGGACCGGGTGGCCGTCCGGAAGACGTGGCATGGGCCGCTCGGGTGGTGGTGCCGGCGGGGCAGTACCTGAGTGGTCGGCAAGGGCATGGCTTGCGCACGGCCCTTTAGGCACCAAACAGTTCGGCGAGATAGCTTGCAAGGGAACCGGGTACTCACACGTAGTGAGGCTTGCGCGAAACGATTTTCGGGGATGTACCGTGAGAACGCTGCCTACGATTGCGATGCGATCAGCCAGAAACGGGACTTCGTCGGAGTATTTGACTAGCGCAAGCTCAACTTCCTTAGTTTGACCGGTGGCCAACTCCGTTACCGCGAGCAAGACAAAGCCGTGGCGCTCCAGAGGGTACGCCACCGGCCGAACGGCAGGTGATCGGTGTCGCTCGCGATCACGCCGAAGACGACGAAGTCGGGATCGACTCTCCAATCTGGAACAACGTCGTGCGCGTATGCGGCTAGAGCGATACTGCCTTCAATTGCGCCGAGCACGCGCGCGTGTCGCGGGATCGGAGCGAGCGCAGCCGCACCGTTTTGCAGTAAGCTGAGGCGTCCCTCGTGAGGCGAATGGCGGATACCGACGTATGAGCGATCAGGACGGCACGGTCTACTTGATCGATGACGATTCCGGAGTGCGCGACTCGCTCGGCCTGCTGCTTTCCCTCAAAGGCATCCGCACACTGGTATTCGCCAGCGCGGAGTCGTTCATCGGTGCTTATCGTCCCGAGTGGCACGGCTGCGTCGTGACGGATTTGCGGATGCCCGGAATGTCAGGGCTCGAACTACAAGCCGCGCTGCGGCAGCGGCAAATTGACCTGCCGGTCGTAGTCCTTACGGCGCACGGCGACGTCGCGACCGTGCGGACGGCACTCAAGAACGGCGCACTGGACTTCCTCGAGAAACCGGTCGAGGACGACATACTTCTCGAAGTTGTGCAGAATGCGTTGCGCCTCGACCGCGAACAGCGTGTCTCGACCACTGAGCGTGCCGCGGTGTCGGAGCGCCTGGCCCGCCTGACGGCCCGAGAACGGGAAATTCTTACGCCACTGGCGGCGGGTCAACAGAACCTCGACATCGCCGCGCAACTCGGGATCAGTCCGCGCACTGTCGAAGTTCACAAGGCGCGCATTATGGAAAAACTCGGTTGCCGAAGCCTTGCGGACCTGATCCGAATCAGCCGCGCCGAAGACTGATATCCGTGGTAGCCCGTACGGGCACGCCCGCATTCTCATACGATTTGCCGGCTTCTAAGCTGCATGCAGTACAAGAGCGCAGAGCGCCGCAGCACCCTAATCATGACATTCAACGACTCCCCGGGGGCCAAACCGCCTACGCAAGTCGAGCGTCGCGCGCACCGGATTCTGCTCGTCGAATCGCAGACGCTGTTTCGCGAGGCCGTACGGTCGCTCCTGAATGGCCACTCGGAGTTTGAAATAGTCGGTGAGGCGGCATCCGCAGCCGAGGCATTGGATCGTGCGGAGGTTCTCCAACCCGATATCGTCGTGACCGATATCCCGCTGCCTGACCGGTCAGGCGTGCAGATCGTCGCCGAGCTTCGTTCGCATCATTCCGGGATGCGGATTCTGGTTCTCACAGCACTTCGGGACTTGGAGCGCGCCGCGGCCGCCAGCAGGGCAGGGGCTCTCGGGTATATTTTGAAGGAGTGTGGCCGCGCGGAACTTCTGACTGCGATCGGTCACGTCGCTGCCAGACGGAAATACCTGTGTAAAGCGCTCGAGGTTCCGCGGCGGCGGACGCGAGTCGGCGCGCTGTCCGGGCATGCGAATGTCACAACGGCTCTTACGGACCGGCAGCGTCAGGTGCTGCGCTCAGTTGCGATGGGGTACGGCACCAAGGAAATCGCTCACATGCTAGGGGTGAGCTCCAAGGCCGTTCAGAAACTTCGGAGTCGAATCCGGGAAACGCTCGACGTGCGCAGCACCGCGGGCCTGACCGCGTATGCGGTGCGCGAAGGTCTGGTCGACTCCCGCTGCCCCGGCTTGCCCGCGATCTGATCAAAACTCCCGTGTAGATAACTTCGCGCACGCAACCGATGCTGGATGTCAATGACGGGACATCCGGCACGTCGTTGCGTGCCCGACTACCCGCGGGCTGCCTGCGGATCCCGTACGGTCAAACCCTACCATCGATTCTACAGCGTCACCCGAGGGCTCCAGCCGGAGTTGGTCCATAGTTTCGGGTTGGTGTTGGCGTGCAATCTCTCCGTGAAGAAAAAGCTGTCGCTCACAATATCGAATGAGCAGGGCAGCGAGCTGTGACGGAGGCCCGCAATGTTGAGTATGACCTGGTATCCGCGGGGACTGGCCGCGTTGTTCCTGTGCCTCATGGCGCTACCTGCCGCTGCACAGTCGTTTCGCGTGCAGTGCCCAAAGTCCACGTTGCTGCATCCGGCCGGATCCAGCGGCACCGAGGCGCACCCGGGAGGGATCAAGTGTCAGGAAATCGCCGGGGGTGATGGCTTTGCCACCATGGCGGACGGCAACCAGATCTATTTGTTCGGATTCGGGCCCCTGTCGGGTCGCGAACTCATCGACCACGGTCAGCCGGGGACGCAGACGGCCGCGGACTTCAATAGCGACTACGACGCCGTCTCAGCACCCAACGGGGCCGCCCTCGAGCCGGCCGCAATCATGAATCTCGGAGTGCTCTCGGCGCAGGAGCCGGCGCCCATGATGGCGATCGACGAGGACGACGAGTTCTTTCTCACGCTGAGTAACGTGGGTCAGATCATGAGGCCGGATCTCTTCGAGCAGCACACGGTTCATTTCCATGGATATCCGAACGCGTCGTCCTTCTTCGATGGAGTCCCGGACGCGTCGGTCGCCATCAATATCATGGGGAGCTTCACTTACTACTACACCGCTCCGGATGCCGGAACGTACTTCTGGCATTGCCACATCACCCCTCCGGAGCATCTACAGATGGGTATGGTGGGCCAGTTATATGTGCGGCCGCGTCAGAACGGCGTCAGCAGCGGTGTCGACCTCGGCAACGCACTGTACAAGAACAATTTGAAGGCGCCGGGCAATCCGGATGGCGTCACTTGCTCTGACATTCTCTGTACGGGACAGACGCCGCTGCCGGCAGCGGCCGCCGTCAGTCACAGCAGCGGCGTCCTGAAGCCTGCCGGCGCGGTCAAATACGCCTACAACGACGGCGACGGCTCCACTCAATATGACGTCGAGTATCCGATTCAGCTCATGGGCTTCGACCCCAACTTCCACTACGTCGGCATGACATTCAATCCGGAAGCGTTCGCGGACATGAAGGATAAATACTTCATGATCAGCGGCCGCGGTTATCCGGATACGGTCAACACCAACGTCGATAACGGGGCCAGCCCTCACGGTCCGATGTATACGCTCGATTCCGACGGCGCCTCCCGCTCCTCGCAACCAGAGGCCACGTTGATAACGATCAACAGGACGAGCGGCCAGAAACGGGCCTTGCTGCGCATCTCCGACCTCAATGTCACTGAGTTTCACACTCTTGCAACGGTCGGTGTGCCGATGCTCGTCATCGCGGACAACGCGCGGCTGCTGCGTGACCTGGCCGGCAAGAACCTCTACTACAGGACGAATTCGCTGACACTCGGCGGTGGCGAGTCCGCAGACGTGATTCTCGACGTCAGTGGTCCTGAATACGACCAATGCAGTGCCGCGGCAGCGTGCACGTTTTACCTGTACACGACCAATCTCGATCATCTGTCTAATGACGCCGAAAACTTCGGCGGCATGATGACCGAGATCCGGGTGTTGTAGGAAGCGCAGCATGAATGAGCAAGCCACCATGATTTCCCGAAACATCCGTACGAAGATGCTGGGTTGCGCGATCGTACTGACTGCCGCCTTGGGGGCCGTGCCGGCCCGCGCGGCCGTCACCGGCATCGGCGGACCGACATTCAACTTGACCGCGAGCGCCGATCTGGTTACGCAGCCGGACGGCGCGATGATTTACGCCTGGGGTTATGGTTGCACCGTCGCCCCATCGGGATTTCTACCGGTGGCCACGGGCGCCGGCCCGGCGCCAACGTGTCCACTGATGCAATTGCCCGGCCCGACGTTGATCGTCACCGAGGGGCAGGACGTCACCGTCAACTTGACGAACAGCCTGCCAACCGCAGCAGGAAGTACCTCGATAGTGTTTTCCGGATTGTCCGTCTCGGCGAGCGGCGGTGTAGCCGGGCAGCTGGTACAGGAGGCAGCGCACGGCGGCGCGGTGACCTATACATTCCACGCGGACAAGCCCGGCACCTATGCTTACTACAGCGGCAGCCATTCCGACCTGCAGATTGAAATGGGTCTGTACGGCGCGGTCGTCGTCCTGCCCGGTCCGAATTACACGGCTCCCTCGAGCTGCAAGCAGGGACCGTACTCGCTCGCCAGGAGCGCGTACGACAACGATGCGACCTGCTACGACCGCGAGTACCTGTTCCAATTCAGCGAAATCGATTCGACGGTGCACGAGCAGGCGCAGGCCCAGGTCGCGGCCTGTGGGACCTCGACCAGTTGTCCGCCGATGAACGTGAGCATGGAGCCCTATCGCCCGAACTACTACCTCGTGAACGGGCGCTCGATGCCGGACCTGATGGATACGCCATATGCCGCGGCGTATCCGCATCAGCCGTACAACGGCAATCCCCACATGCACCCGGGCGAGCGGGTACTCATGCGAGTCGTGGGACAGGGTCGTTGGCAACATCCTTTTCACTTCCACGGGAATCATGCGCGCGTCCTCGGCCGCGATGGAAATCTGATGGTGAGCCAGAACACGTCCGGCGCGAGCGCGCCGCTCGCCGGCCCGCTGCTGTTTACGATACCCACCGTCTCCGGGCAGAGCGTCGACGCGATCTTCTCCTGGACGGGGCAGGGTCTGAACTGGGATGTCTATGGCGCGCAGGCTCACAGCTGCAACGGGGTGACGGCTCAGGCGGCTCAGGCCGCCCAGGCGTCGGCAAACACGGCGATCCTGACTCAACTGGCCAACAATGGCGGGTTCGACGCCGTCACCCACGAATACTGCCCCGACCACGGGAAACCCTTTCCGGTGACACCGCCCGATCCGCAGATCGTCGCCGACGGCCAGTGGTACGGCGGCACGCCCTACCTGGGGCTCAGCGGTTTCAAGTCGACGAATCTGCCGCCCGGTACGCTGCAACAGAATCCGAGCGCGGGCTATGCCTACATGTGGCATTCCCACAATGAGCGCGAGATCACGACCAACGACGTGTTTCCTGGGGGAATGATGATGATGCTCATCATCGATCCGCCGGTGACGGGCGGCAATCCGGCCGCGTACATCGACGAAACGCTGTAGCGCCGGTCTTGGGAAACATTGGAAGAATAATAATGAATAGCAAATACCCCAGGATGTTTCCGAGACTCGCCGGCGTGATCACGCTGTTGGCCGCGGCGGGCACTCTGCACGCGACAACTACCGTGAATCTGACGGCCCAGCGGTCAAACATCACCTTGCCCGACGGCGCGACGGTGCCGATGTGGCGATTCTGCGGCGGCCTCGACGGCACCAGCACCAATAGCGGCTCGACCAGCGGCGGCAGTTGCACTGCAGCCGCTGGCTGGACGCCGGGTCCGACGATCATCGTGCCCGTCGGTGATCCCTCGCTCACCATCAACCTGAACAACCAATTGCCCGTGCCCACTTCGATCGTCGTCCTTGGGCAGATCGGTGGCGGGCTCGGCACGCCGACCCGGATGAGCAGCAATCCGGTCCATAACACGCAGACGCAAGCGACTTTCCCCGGGGTCGGCGCCGCGGATCCCCCATTTACGCCGCCCCCACAACCGGTAGCGCGTGTTGAGTCGTTCGCGACGCAAGTGCCCGCGCCCGGCACCGCGACGTTGACGTGGGAAAATCTGAAACCCGGCACCTATATCTACGAGACCGGCACGCTACCGTCTCTCGAGGAGCCGATGGGACTCTACGGTCTTCTGATCGTCACCGCGCCCCCCGCGAATGGGCCGCCGTTTGCTGCGGGAACGGCATATCCGGCGGATTCCGCCACCGGATACCCTGGTGTCAGGTACGACTCCGACGCCGCTATGCTGTTCAGTGAAATCGATCCCGTTCAAAACGCAGCGGTCGACGCTGCCGCCGTAGCGGGCACCGATATCAACAAGCGCTTCAATGATCCGAGCTGCGCGCCAAACTGCTATCCGGCCGCTGTCAACTACACACCGGCTTATTTTCTGATCAACGGCCAGGCCTTCGACCCGTCCGCCCCGGATCTGTCGAAGCTACCGGTCGGAGCCGCGTATTCCAGCGGCAATGTGCTGTTGCGCCTGGCGAATGCCGGGCTGCGCACGCACATCCCGTCAGTCGTCGGATTGACGTTCTCGCTGGTGGGCGAGGATGGCAACCCGGCTCCGGGTAATCCCAAAGTCCAGAGCGAGGCGCTGCTCACCGCCGGCAAAACCTTCGACGCGGTGGTGCGGCCGGCGTCGCTTCCGGCGACCAACCCGAGCGCCTATCAGGCGAAGACCTATGGGGTGTTCGATCGTCAGGGAAGTCTGACCAACGCCAACGCGGCGGGTGGCGGCATGCGGGCGTTCCTTCTGGTCAACGGCGCCGGGACCGGTGTCGGAGCGCCGGGCAATGTACCGCCAGCAGCGGCCGTTCGGGCGGTGAACGATGCTTATGGAGTGCCTTTCAATGCTCCCTTCACGTTCGATGTGCGAGTCAATGACGTCGGGGTGAAGACCGTAAGCGCGGGTTCCACCGCGAGCGGCGGCACCGTGGCGCTGAATGCGGACAATACCTTTACGTACACCCCACCCGCCAATTTCAACGGCACGGACTCCTTCATCTACACCGGTAACGGTGATTCGACGGTCACGGCGACCGTGTCTCTCACCGTAGGCTCAAGTGTTGCGCCGGTGGCAAATAACGATACATACACCACAGGTGCCGTCAATGTCGCGACGGTGTTCAAGACTTCCGGTCCTGGTGTGCTTGGCAATGATGTCGATAACGGCGGCTACCAGCTGAGCGTGGATACGACTACGGTCGTCAACAACAACTGCGGCACGCTCAACGTCACCGCGGACGGCGCGTTCGCTGCTACCAAAGGAGCGGACAGCTCGTGCACTTTTAGCTATAAGGTGCGCAATTCGCAGGGACGCGTCAGCGACGCGCCCGCGACGGTAACCATCACCTTCCCGACGGGCAGCGGCCTCAAGCTGGCCGTCGTGGACGCCAAGACCGGGGCGGCTATCAGCGACTATGCGTGGATCATTCAGGAAGATCTGACCTTCAAACATGACGTGGGCGCGACGCCCTCGCTGAGTACGCGCACTCTGGGCACGAGCTTCCATAAGAGCCACATGCCTGTAGTCGCCAGCGGGTGTGTCGGTGATAACAGCTGTGGCAAGGGGCAGACCATTCGCGGTGTGGCCGCTGATTTGCGGCCCAGCAGTTCACCGGCGGATGTGAAACTCGATCCGAGCAAGAACTACTACATTTCCATTCTGCCCGGCGACGCCGCGGATCCTGTCGTTAGCGGCTCCGTGGGTCACATCATGGGTGGCGCCGAGATCGCCAGGGCTCTGGTGGCGCGTCTGCCCTCGGCGGACCCTGCTGACGTCACCATCAAGGTTCAGCCCACCCCCCTCACGCCGTCACAGCTTAGCGTCTTTATCTATGAGGACAGTCTGCCCACGAATGGCCAGGACGATCTCAATGAGCAGGGGTTGGGTGGATTCAACATCATCCTCATGGATCCGGCCGGTCGCACCGGCGACGTCGCGGGCCAACAGACCTATGACGCTTCGAATATGCCGCTGTCGAATGCCTTGCTGGGGACGCCGGGCTGTCCGGACGATCGCAACTCAAAAACCAATGGGACGGCGAGTTCGGCCGCCGGCAATCTCGTCGGTGTCGTTTACACGTGCCCGAACGCCCCGTCCGGGTTCACCGGCGATCCGGCCACTTATGCGCTCGCCGGCCACGCGCTCATCAAGAATCTGACCCCGGCGCGATATGACGTGATCGCGCATCCGGCCGCATCGCGCGAAGCCGCGGGCGAAGTCTGGTGGCAAACCGAAACCCTCGAGGGTACGCCGGCGCAGGATGCCTTCACGGGTATCAACGAGCCGTCCTACTTCCAGGAGTTCGGTCCCCCCGGATTCCACACCACCGTTGGATTCGTGAATGCCAAAGGCTTTGCTGCCCTGAACGGCTCGGGCGTGGTCAAGGGTACGATCACCAGCCAGCACATGTCGCGCCCTTCGGACGTGACACTGTGGGATGCAGGCAGCTACGACCTGCTGGCGTCCACCGTGTGCCAGCTTGCCCTCAATTCCCAGGGCGGGACGGGACCCACGATCGCGGTGACGTCGTGCAATCCGGATGGGACCTTCGAGTTCCGGAACGTCCCCGCCGGCACGTATGAACTGGCGATCTGGGACTACTGGCTCGACCAGATCATCCAGACCGAAGCGGTGACCCTGGCCGCGGGCCAGACGGTCACCGTGGGCAACACCGACGGCCACGTGCCGGTGCTGAGTTGGTTTACGCAGCACGATCAGAACATCTTCATGGACGCCAACAAGGATGGGCACTATGACGCGAACGAGACCGGAATCTCCAATGTACCGCTGACCGTCCGTTATCGGAACGGTAGCATTTCCAATTCCACTCTGAGCGATTCCTCCGGAAACGGCATCCTCGTGGAGTTGTTCCCGCTGTTCAACTGGTACGTGTCTGAAGCAGATACCACGCGCTTCAAGCAGACCGGAGTGGACATCACGGTCGATGGCGGCGGCAAGGTCGATGCCACCGGGGAGGGCGCCGGCCTCTACACCTCGCACTACGCGACCGGTGAATCGAGCAAGCGCACCGAAATTCCAGGCGCCTACTCATATGGCATTCAGAGCTATATCAGCCAGCGCAATGTCATCAATTGGGGTCGCACACCGTATGAGATTGGGGAGAACGGCGGCATCCAGGGTGTCGTCGTGTACTCCTCGACACGCCCCTTCGACGATCAGCGCTACAACGTGCAGACGATCTGGGAGCCGCTGGTCCCACGCGTAACGATGAATCTGTATCGCAAGAACAAGAGGTCGGATGGCACCGAGACGCTGACCCTGATCGATCACACTCTGACATCGAGCTGGGACGACTGGGTGAGTGCCGTCGACGTCAATGGCAAACAGGTGAATCTGCAGTGCCCCGGCCAACGCTCCGATGACCCGTTCCTGCTGTACACCCTGGGCGCGCAGAATTCCGGGGGGCCCGTCGACCAGGGCCGCTGCTACGACGGTTTCCACAACTGGAACCAGGTGCAGGCGGCCCCTTATGACGGCCGCTACGTCTTCCCGTCAGCCAACTGCATCGCATGCTCGAGTAATCCGACCGACGGAACTCGAATGCTGCCGGTCGGTGACTACGTCGTCGAGGCGGTCACACCGCCGGGGTACGAGATCGTCAAGGAGGAGGACAAGAACATCTTTACCGGTGACAGTTTCAATGCGCCGGACACCCAGCAATTCGGTGCGCTGGGCAGCGTCTTCATCCTGCCCGACCAGGCCACCCTCAATAACGCCAATCCGTATAACGGCTGCGCGCAGCTCGATAGCGCTGGTAATTGCGTCGGGACCGTCACCGACCCGACGTCCAACCTCGGCGTGCTGGCGTCGACGATTTCCGCGCCGGAATGCGTGGGCGTCCTGCATCGCGTCCCGGATTCACTCAGCCTGTTTCCCCTGGAGGGGCTGGTGGCACCGTTCGCCGGTTTGGACCGTCCGCTGTGCGATCGCAAGCTCGTCAAGCTCGGCGATCAGATGCAGGCCAGCGCCAGCTTCTTCGTGTTCACGCAGACGGACGTCGCATCCAACAATACAGGCATCATCCTCGATGACGCCTCCGCGGAATTCAACGCGGCCGCGCCGGACTTCGGCGAAAAGGCCTCGGTGCCCTTCGTGCCGGTGTCGCTCAAGGACTTCACGGGCAACGAGCTCAGTCGCACCTATTCGGATCAGTGGGGCGCGTACAACCTGATGACGCCATCCGCCTGGCTGGTGAACCCGCCGACGCCCTCGGGCTACGGTCCGAATATGCTCGTGACCTGTATGAACGACCCGGGGCCGATCAAAGACCCCGTCACCGGCAAGATGGTGACCGACCCGGCCTACAACCCGGCCTACAGCAACTTCTGCTACACCAATCCGTTCATGCCCGGCCAGACCACCTATCTGGATACGCCGGTTCTGCCGGTCGCCGCGTTCGCGGCGGGTTACAACCCGACCGATTGCGCGTACCCGGATGCAACGCCAGGAATCCTGCGCGTTGACAGCAACGCAGGTTTCGGGCCCTACGTGGCGGGCAGCGGCGGCACGCTCACCATTCAGGCCATAGGCTTCAATGGCGCAACAGATGTAGGAGTGCCGGTACAGAACCCAGCCTACTCGGGTCCGTTTGCCACCACGGGGCCGTCCAGCGCTACCACCGTGACGAGGCACTACGGGTTTGGTACTACGCGAGGCAAAGTGACGTTGGGAGGGGCGGTGCTGGCGGTCACGAATTGGACTCCAGGGTCCATCACCGTAAACGTGCCCGCGACGGCCAGAACCGGCGAGCTGATGGTAACCGCCGCCAACGGCAAGTCATCCAATGATGCCGTCACGGTGACCGTCGGCGGTCCGTCGCCGACGCGTGTTGATGGAGCCAATGGCGATACGATTCAGGCTGCGGTCGACAAAGCCGCGCCGGGCGATCTCATCCTCATCAACGCGGGAACGTACAACGAGCTCGTGACGATGTGGAAGCCGGTGCGTCTGCAGGGCGTGGGCGCGGCGTCTGTCATCATCAACGCGGCGAAGTACCCCACCAGCAAACTCGAAAGCTGGCGGCCGAACATCAACAAGCTGTTCTCGATCGATACGCTGACCGGCAATCAGACCGGTGTGTCACAGGTCGATCCGTTGCCCACGCAGGAGATCACCGGCGGCGTCGTTCTGCTGGAGCCCTCTGTGCTGGGTTCGGAGGAAGGCGCGGGTATCACCGTGCTCGCAAAGAACCTGACGGCTCTGCAGTGCTCGGCCGGTGGGCACAGCACGTACGCCGATCCGACCACCAGCGCCGCGCATGACATCACGGAAAGCAACTTCCGCTGCGCCTCATCGCGCATTGATGGCCTCAGCGTTACAGGTGGCGATGCCGGTGGCGGCATTTATGTGAATGGCTGGGCACACAATCTCGAGATCTCCAACAACCGGATCTACGGTAACGCGGGTGCCTACCATGGAGGCGTACGAGTTGGAGTGCCGTATCTCGAGCAGGAACTCTATCCGGGTCAGACGTTTGGCGCCGACGGCAACGTTCAGGGATCGCCCGCTCTCGTCAATGGAGAGTTGGCAGGGCTGGGCTACGACCTCGGCGTAAAGATCCACCACAACGCCATCACCAAGAACGGTACCGTTGAGGCTCCCGCGGGTGCCGGTGGTGCCGGGGGTGGTGTATCGATCTGCACGGGTACGGATGGTTACAGCCTCGACCACAACTGGATCTGCGGTAACTACAGCTCGACCGATGGCGGTGGCATCGGCCACCTGGGCTTCAGCCAGGGTGGCCGCATCGCCAACAACACGATCCTCTTCAACCAGAGTTTCCAGCAGACCACCTCCACGCACGGCGGCGGTATCGTGGTGTCGGGCGAGCCGGCGGTCGCCGGGACACTGTCGTTGGGCACCGGCAACGTGACCATCGACTCGAACGTCATTCGTGGCAACTTCGCCGAGACGGGCCATGGGGGCGGGATCCGATTGCAACAGGTGAATGGCGCCGAGGTGCAGGCGTTCAGGGGCACGGCGGGCAACCCCCCGCATCCGGACCCGCGCTGGTTCAAGATCACCATCACGAATAACCTGATCGACAACAATATCGCCGGTTATGGGGGCGGGGGCATCTCCATGGCCGATGCGATCGCCAGCAACGTCAACAACAATACGATTGCCGCCAACGATAGCGTCGGCATCGCCGGATCGCTGCTCGCGGGAACGGGAGAGTCCGCCAACTCCACGGGTACCGGCCGCCCGAACCCGGCCGGCATCAGCCTCGATCCAACCAGCGCTCAACTCCTGGCGGCGGTCCCGAACAACGTGCGGGCGGCCAGTGTCATCTCCAATCCAACGCTGATCAATGACATCGTGTGGAAGAACCGCTCGCTGTACTACAAAGTAGACGGCGGCGCCGCATCCCTGTGCTCGTCGAATGGCAGCGTGGCGGGTTGCAATAAGCTGATCGATCAGACTTCGACGGGACAGTGCACAAACACCAACGCGGGCGCCCCGGCATACTGGGACCTCGGTGTGCTCGGCGACGCATCGGCGGCGGCCCCCGGGCTCGTTGCCGGTGTCACACTGAACGTGGCGAGCGCGACCCGCGGTGTCATTGGCGCGGTAATCATTACGACCACCGCACCGCTCAACCTGTCGAACGGAGTCGTGCTGGGCGTGCAGATTACCGGGGTCACTGGCGGCACGCCCACCTTGGTGAGCCGTTACACAGGCACGTTCGGCATTCTGGTCACGGGACCCACCACGTTTACATACCTGCCCAATTTCCCGGGAGGGACGGCCGCCCAATTTGCGTCTCTGAGCTTCGCTGGCGCGACGGTGAAGCTGCCGGCCACTCAGAGCGCCAGGCCGAATCCCACGACTTCCGTAATCACGAGCACCACGCCGTATCCGGGTGCGGGCAATAGTGCGGCTGATCCACTACTCTCCGATATGTATTGCAACGGGTCGCGCGTGACGCCCGAGTTCCCCAGTGTCACCAACCCGCCGAGCGTGAAGAACCTGCAGGTCGCGGCGACCGTCGACGAAGGCAACAACTACGTCAACCTGCGCTACGGGCCGCTGTATCTGAGTAAGCCGGCAGATGCCAACGGCTCGGGCTACCAGAGCTTCGGCGACTATCATCTGCGCGGGAACGCTACCGCAGGCACTTCGTCCGCGGTCGACCACGGCACTACAATCGCCACCATCGTCCAGGACGTCGATAGCGAACGCCGGCCGTACGGTGCAGCGTACGACATCGGCGCCGACGAGCTGGCACCTGTCTCGCTGGTTCCGGCCTCACTGGACTTCGGCGGAGTGCAGACCAACGTTGCCAGTCAGGCACTGGCCGTGACACTGACCAACAAGCAGGCGACTTCGCTTGCGGTTGTCATCAGCTTCGGCGCCAACAATGGCACCAACTTCTCACAGGTCAATAACTGCGGTACGAGTCTGGCGGTCGGCGCGAGCTGTACGATCAGCGTCACATTCACGCCCGCATCGAATGGCGCGAAGGCTGTGACGCTGACAGTGTCGGGTCAGCCCGTCGCGTTGACGGGAGTCGGGATCGACCCCGTCAGATTCAGCTGGAACAGCTTCGGTACGGTGGGCGAGTGGGGAGGGGCTGGCGGCAATCGGACGATCACGGTCAGGAACAATAGCGGTGCGCCGTTCACTTTGAGTGCCGTGCCCACGGTGGCGAATCTCAGCGGTGGCAATCAGTTCTCCAGAACTGGAGGTACCTGCGCCAACGCAGTCACGCTCGTCGACAACGGCACCTGCACGGTGATCATCAATCGAGTGCGGCCGCCAAATGGGCCGCGCGCGGGCACCGGTAAGTTGACGATCGCAGATTCGCTCGGCTCGCAGGCACTCAACCTGTCGGGCAATTGACCGGTGCGAAGCAGCATGCCGTCCCCAGTCACGCCCGGCCGATGCTCGCGGATCTCGTTGTCGCTGTTGCTGACGATCGCCAGTGGAGCCGCCTCGAGCGCGGCTCCGGTTCAAGCGGGTCCGGCGGTGACGGAGTCCGTCTCATCGCAGCCGGCTCACGGCGCGCCCGCGGCCAGACCCGCTCCGAACTGGCATTCCGGCCGCGGCCAATACTACAAGCGCAATTGGGGCGTCGACGTGGTGGGCGTCAAGCCGGTTGCGTCCGGTTACATGCTGGCGTTCCGCTACCGCATTCTGGATCCGGACAAGGCAAAGGTGCTCAACGATCGCAAGTCGCGAGCCTATCTGATCGATGCGGCGACCGGTACGGTGCTGATGGTACCGACCATGGAGAACGTGGGGGAGCTGCGTCCGGGCGCGACTCCTGAAGCGGATCGCACTTACTTCATGATCTTTGGCAATCCGGGAAAGTTAGTGAAGAGCGGCAGCCGCGTGAGCATTGTCGCCGGGGCGTTGCGAATTGACGGGCTGATAGTCGAATGACTGGGGTGGGAGCGGAGCATATGAGCATACGATGGGTGTTGACCGGTTTAGGAGTCTTGTCACTGTCGTCGGTGTGGGCCGCGGCGCCCCCCCGGTCCGACTCGACACAGGCGTCCAACCTTGCGCAACTCACGGCGGAGCAGATCGTAGATCGCAATCTCGCCGCGCGCGGTGGCGCTCCCGCCTGGGCGGCCATTCACACGATGCAGATGTCGGGAAAGCTCGACGCGGGACGTGAGCGCAAGGACGGTGGCGCTGTCGTCACCAGTGCCCGGCAGGCGAAGGCTCGCGAGCGCTCTCTTGCCGAGCAGATCTTTGCGGGCAAGGCGCCCGTGCCGACGATCAAGGTCATCCGGCTGCCGTTCAAGTTAGATCTCCAGCGGCCCAACCGCATGCGGCTGGAGATTCCCTTTCAGGGCGACACTGCCATCCAGACCTACGACGGCCGCAACGGTTGGAAACTGCGCCCCTTTGTGGGACGTCACGATGTCGAAGCCTTCAATGCCGAGGAACTTGCCGTAGCTTCGGAGCAGCAGGAACTGGACGGCCCATTGGCAAACCTCGCGGCCAAGGGCACGAAAGTGGCCGTGGACGGCACCGATGTCATCGAAGGGCACCCGGCGTATCGACTCAAGCTCACACTGAAGAGCGGTGCCGTGCGCCGTCTGTGGATCGATGGCCAGAGTTTCCTGGATGTGAAGTTCGAGGGCAGGCCGCGGCGTTTTGACGGCAAACTGCGACCGGTATACACCTACTATCGCGACTACCGCCCGGAGCACGGACTGATGGTGGCTCATCGCCTCGAAACGGCTGTCGAAGGCGTAGGCCTGCGGGAATACATCGACATCGAGAAGGTGGCTTTCAACATCGAGCTCAGCGGCGCACAATTCGGTAAGCCGCTGTAGCCGGCGTAGCTCGCCAGACTCACCGGGAGTGGCTGCATGCGAAACACAAATAGCGGCGGCATCACGCAGTGGTCGCAGGTGTTGTTCCTTGGGGTGGCTCTGTCGCTGAATCACTTCGGAACCGCGGCGGCGGCACCCGTGATATCGACGCAGACGATCGAGATACCGGACGTCGTGATGGTGAGATCCGACGGACAGCGAATCTCGTTGCGCCGTGAGTTGGATGACGGACGGCCGGTCGTTCTGAATTTCGTCTTTACGAGTTGTCCGGGTATCTGCCCGGTGATGAGCCAGGTGTTCTCGCAGTTGCAGCGCGCGCTCGGCGCTGAGCGCGGTCACGTGCACCTGGTCTCGATCTCGATCGATCCCGAGCAGGACACGCCTGCGCGCCTGCGTGAATATGCCGGCAAGTTCGGTGCTGGCAGCCAGTGGCAGCATTACACAGGCACCGTGGAGGCCAGTCAGTCGGTGCAACGCGCCTTCGGGGTCTACAACGGCGACAAGATGAGCCACAGTCCGGTCACCTTCATGCGCGGTGCGCCGGGCCAACGTTGGCAGCGCATCGACGGCCTCGCGAGCGGCGCAGACCTTCTCAACGATTACAACTTGCTCGCCTCGAGGCATTCGAGCGCGTATTGAGGCGCCGCCAATGATGCGTCGCTGGCTCTGTCTGGGACTGCTGATCTGCTCGGGTGGAGCCCTCGCCGGGACCGGGGACGAGCCCGGCGGGGAAGCCATTTTCCGACAGGGAATACTACTCGACGGACGGGCACTTCACGGTGAGCGGACTGTGGGTCTCGGTGTCGATGGCACTACAGCCGCCTGTGTGGCCTGTCACCGCCGCAGCGGCCTCGGAATGACCGAGGGGCGTATTGTCATACCTCCGATTACCGCTAAGTATCTCTTCAGACCCCGTATGACGAATATCGAAAACCCGGGCGTGCCGCGCGGGGGAGCATTCGTGGGGACGCGCGTTCCCTACACGGAGTCGACCCTGGCGCGCGCCATTCGCGCGGGCATCGACTCGAGCGGGCGACGACTCGATGAGCTGATGCCACGCTACAAGTTGGACGACCGGGCGATGACGGTGTTGGTCGCTTATCTGACCCGGTTGAGCGCCGGTCCGATGCGCGGCGTGACCGACGACACGCTGCACTTCTCCACGATCATCACACCCGATGCCGACCCGGTGGACAGGCAGGCGATGCTGGAGGTGATGCAGCAGTTCTTTTCCGACAAGAACTCCTTCATTCGCGGCGGGTCCCGCCCAATGAAGTCGTCGCGGGAGGTTGAATATCGAGTCACGCGTCGCTGGCAGTTGCATGTCTGGGAGCTGTCGGGCCCCCCGGATACCTGGGGCGGTCAACTGCGGGCGAAGCTCGCGCAGCAGCCCGTGTTTGCGGCGATCTCGGGTCTCGGCGGCGCGACCTGGGAGCCGGTGCACGAGTTTTGCGAGCAGGCCGCACTTCCGTGTTTGTTGCCGAACGTCAATCTGCCGAAGGTCGCCGAGCGGGATTTCTACCCGGTGTATTTTTCCCGCGGCCTGTGGCTGGAGGCGGACTTGTTCATGCAACGCCTGCGGACGGCACAGCAGGCGGGCACGATCCGGCGCATCGTGCAGGTTTACCGCCCGGGGGACATCGGTGAGCCCGCGGCGCAAGCCCTGCAAACCTCGGGTTTGACAGCAGGTCTGGCCGTGGAGATGCGCGCTCTTGTGCCACAGCGCAGCAGCGGTGTGGATCTGGCCAACGCCGTCGCAGGCCTCAGCTCGGACGATGCCCTGGTCCTGTGGCTACGTCCCCCGGATCTTGCGGGGCTGCCTGATATCGCCCCTGCCGCACGGGATCTCCTGGTGTCGGGACTGATGGGAGATCTGGAGCAGGCGCCTCTGCCGCCAGCCTGGCACCAGGCCGTTAGGATGAGCTATCCGCTGGACCTGCCGGACTTGCGCCGGGTCCGGATGAACTTCCCACTCGGGTGGCTACGGATTCATAAGCTCGCGCCGGCAGCCCAGCGCGTTCAGACCGACACTTATGTCGCATGCGGAATCCTCGCCGAGGCGCTCGGCGAGATGCTCGATAGCTTTGTCCCCGAATACCTCCTCGAGCGCACCGAGGATATGTTGAGTCACCGCTTGACCAACGGATACTACCCACGGTTGACTCTTGGGCCGGGACAACGCTTCGCGTCCAAAGGGGGATACCTGATCCACTTTACCGCGGACGCGGGTGAGGCGATCGTTGCCGACAGCGCCTGGATGGTCCCGTAATGGAGTAGCATGGCACAAACTCTATAAAGAAACGGGGGACACTTGGGGGACGGGGTGCGTGCGGCGCCGGGGCCTGCGTGGCGCAAAGTGATCGCGATCCTGTTGGCCGGGGTGCTGATGCCCATGCGGCTGTTTGCCACGGACTCGGCGAGCGATTCCTCGCTGTTGGTCTTCCCGAGCGTACTGGGGAAGAAGACTTTCGCGGGGGATCAGGCCGCCGATTCCGTCACGTATGGGCGGGCCGTTGCCGACGTCCTCTATACCCTCGCGGCCGGACGGCTACGGTTTCTCACCGAGGCCGATATTTCGACCGATCACGCTGAAGTCGATCGCTTCCAGGTGGGCTGGGAGCCGATCTCCGAGTCATACATCTGGCTCGGAAAATTCCACGAGCCTTCGAGTTCCTGGAATTTCGAGCGTGACCACGGACACTATCTGCAAACTGCGATCTCGACTCCGGCTATCGAGACCTCGTCCAGCGACGCGTGGGGCGATGACACGGGAATATTGCCGGAGAACGTCACCGGCGTCCTGTTGGACACGAGTCACCCGATCGGCGGATCGGCCGGAGTGCAGTTATCGCTCGGCGTGGGCGTGACCTCGAATCCTGTGCTGAACGGCGACGATGCGTACGGGATCAGGCCGCTCAGTGGTGGCCGGCACCGCGTCGGCTGGAACGCTCGCCTGTCGCTCTTGCCGGACATCTCGAGTAACAACGGCTTCGGACTGCTCGCCTCGAAGCACAGGGTCGATACCTCGGATCTGGTCGTCGGGGGATTGCTCGACGCAGGCAGTGTGAACGAAGTCATATACGGTGCTTACGGCGATGGCGACTGGGGTCCCTGGAGCTTGCATGCCACAGTCTACCGAATCGACTTCGACCTTCAAGAGACGGTGCGTCCCCGCACGGAACACGTAGTCGCGGGCTATGCTCAACTCGAGCGCCGCTTCGGCGGCCGCTACACGGGATTCGCGCGTTTCGAGAATACGGCCCACGCCACGGACGCCGAATACATTCAAGTGTTGGATCCACGGTTCGAGGTGCGTCGCTCGCTGGCCGGTCTGCGCTGGGACTTTATCCGGCATCAGGCGCTCACGGTGGAGCTGGCGCGCGTCTCCACCCTCACTAACCGATTCACCGATATCAGTCTACAGTGGAGCGCACTTATCCCATAACCGTTCGATCCCGCGGGGCCGACCACTGCTTGCGGGAATCGGCGGTGGGCGGCTCGCGGCGCCTCGACTTGAGGCGGCTCCTCTGCGCTCTCATCGTTGTCTGGATCGTCTCAGGTGCCCCCGTCGCACACGCGGATTCCGTGGTTCTGATCGTTAGCGCGTCGAGTCCGGTTCAGCAACTTGGATCCGTAGAGCTGCGCAAGGCGTTCATGGCGTTCGATGTGGTCGTGGCGGGCACGTCGTTGCGTGCCGCGCGCAATCACAGCGACGCCCGGCTCGACAAGATTTTTTTTCAAAACGTCGTGGATCTGTCGGAGCTGGTCTACGAGCGCCAGTTGCTGTCCCGAAAACTGCAGAAGGCCGCCACTTTGCCGGTTGAGTTCGCCGATGAGACACGGCTGCTCGAGGCGGTGGCCCGCGATCCGCGACTCGTCAGTTACGCATGGGCCACCGCGGTTGCAAAACGGTCGGACCTGCGGATATTGCGCATTCTATGGAACGACTGAACCTCGGCCTCGAGCAGCGCGCCGTGTTGGGAGTTATTCTCATTCACGTGTTTGCGCTACCGATTCTCGCCTGGTTGCTACTGTTCGTGGCACAGGGGACGCTCACCGCCAGCTTTGTGCAGCGTGCGCGGACTCTCGCCCGGGGGGTCGCCGACGGCTTCGAAATTCCGTCCGTTCTGAAGGACTCGAAGCAGACGAGCAACCTGCTCGATTCGGTCATCCTGAGCGGAGAAGGCGTCTATGCGGAGCTGTTCGATAATGGCCGCGGCACGGTGAGCGTGTTGAACCGGGCGGGCATCTCCTATGCAGGTCGTCAAGACCTGGAATTCTTCGAGGACCCCGGTACGACTTATTTCATTGTGCTGCCGATCAACATACCGGGCCACCGCGCGGAAGTTCGCATGGGCTTCGATAAGCGTCCGACGCTGGACAATATTGCTGAGCTACGCTGGAACAGTGTGAAGGTTCTCGTCTCGTACGCGGTGCTCTCCCTCGGCCTCACGGTTGTGTTCGTCCGCCAACTGACCGGCCCGCTCGCGAAGTTGCGTCGGTTGGCGCGGCAAGTCGCTTCCGGGGAATTCGAGCAACAGCTCGCGACCGGGACGAGCATACCCGAAGTGCGCGAATTGACAGCCGATCTGGAGACGATGCGCGGCGAGCTGGTGGGTGTCAACGCCAAACTCCGGGCCGAGATGAGGGAGCGCCAGAAAGTGGAGTCGCAGCGCAAGCAGTTGGAAAGTGAGCTGCAGCGGCGGCAGCGAATGGAAACGCTGGGCACGTTGGCCCGAGGTATCGCGCACGAGATCAACAATTCCCTCGTGCCCATTCTGGTCTACGCCAAGGTCGTTTGCGAGGCCTTGCCGCCGGAGAGTCCCTCTCGTGAGTACGTACTGCGTATCCTGCAGTCGGCAGGTCGCAGCAAGGAAGTTATCCGAAAAATGCTGACATTCAGTCGCCAGCTCGACGGAGTCGAGCTCGAGCGGATGAGTCTGATCGAGCCGGTCGATGAGGCTGTCCGGCTGTTCGTCGCATTGGCGTCCCCCGGCGTTACAGTGGTTCAAGAGGTCGAGGCGGACTGCGCGCCCGTCCTGGCCGATGCGACGCTGATCAACCTGCTGATCATGAATCTGTGTACCAACGCTTTGCAGGCGATGCACGCGGCCGGGGGCACATTGACGGTGACACTCCGGCGGCGGAGTGTGACCGCGGAGCAAGGTTTGGCTGGAGAGGCCGGGCCTGGTTACGTGGAGCTGCGTGTCCAGGACACCGGGCACGGGATGGACGAGGCGACCCTGGATCGAATCTTCGAGCCGTTTTTCACCACCCGGGAGCCCGGCGAGGGTAACGGCCTGGGGCTCCCCATGGTGCACGGAATTGCTGCGAGCTGCGGCGCGACAGTGTTGGTGGACTCTACTCCCGGGGTGGGCTCCGTTTTTACGGTCTTATTTCCCTTCGCGCCGGATTCTGTTGCTCCGTAACAGACGTCTGATCCAGCCTCGAGGCCTTACCCGCCCGCCTGTCACTTCGATCAAGAACCAGCTCTGAGGCAACAAACATCGATTTCGGGCGGTAGGCCCGATCGCCCGGGTGGGCCATCGGCAGCCGCTATACCCGAATATGAAAGCGGTATTGGCGGCGGTTCAGTGTGTGTCCGCAGAATGTCGTCATCTTCAAATGGGGTAGAACATGACAACACGATTTCGCCTGTACTCTTTTATGCCAACATCGATCGGACTCACCGCAAGCGTGCTGCTGCTCGCCTTGAGCGGTTGTGATGGGCACGATGTTCCGATGGCGATTGTGCCTGTAACTCCAGCGCACGTCGTCCATCATCAGCCGGGCGATATTGATTCCCTGGTCGCTGCAGCCAGCGTCGAGTTGACGGAACAGGAGATCGGCGGCTCATCCGGCGCTGTTTCCGATTTAGCCGGCAACGCGGAGTGCGGTGTGAGCATTTATCACGTGGTCTATCGGACATATGACCCAGCGGGGGCGCCGGCGACCGCATCCGAAGGCGTAATGATTCCAACGGGAACTTCCGCCAACTGCAGCGGGGTCAGGCCGGTCCTGTTGTATTCGCACGGCACCACCACCAAGAAGAGCTACAACACCGCAGATCCGCTGCATACACCCGAAGCGCTCATGGTCGAGGCTTTCTTCGCGGCGCATGGCTACATCGTGATCATGCCGAATTACCTGGGTTACGATGTTTCGAGCCTGGCTTATCACCCCTATCTCAACGCAGAGGTTCAAGCTCACGACATGATTGACGGCCTGCAGGCCGGGCTGGAACAGGTGATTTCCGCGGGAGGCGTGCGCTCATCGGGGAAGTTGTTTATCGCGGGCTATTCTCAGGGGGGGCATGTGGCCATGGCGACGGACAAGGTCCTCGAGCGCGACTTCGCGGATCAGTTCCCGGTCACCGCGGCCGCGCCGATGTCCGGACCCTACAACCTGGTTAAGTTCGGCGACACGGTCGTTTCACCGGAGGGTGCCGTGAATATCGGGGCAACGCTGTTCATGCCGTACCTCCTGACCAGCTATCAAAACTCCTACGGGAACATCTACGCATCGCCGTCCGAGGTCTACCAGCCGCCTTTCGACCAGTCGGCGCCCACGCTGTTCCCGACAGATATCCCTGTAAAGACGCTGATGGCTGATGGACTGCTGCCGAACGATCCCACTTTCCGGCTGTTGTTCGGTCCGGGAGGTCTGCTCACCGATTCTTTCCGGCAGAGTTATCCGACAACCCCGTTCCGCGCGGCCCTGCAGACCAATACGGTGCTGGGTTGGAATCCCAAGGCTCCCATGGCGCTGTGCGGCGGTATGGATGATCCGACCGTGTATTTCTCGAATGCCGTGGATGCGCAGGCGGACTTCGCCAGCCGTGCAATAGCGGTGCCGCTTTGGGATCTGGAGGTCAAATCCAGTCTGCCGACAGGGAAGACATACAGCGAAGTCTACGATGCGTTTCAGCTGGCAAAACTGCAGGCGGGATCAAACGTGCAGATGACTTATCACGGCGTGTTGGTGCCGCCGTTCTGCATGGCACTGACGCGGGGTTTCTTCGCGACGTTCCTGGATCAGTAAAGCTCGCATGAGCGCCGGCCGGATGGCCGCTTTGAGATGACTTACGGGTTCATTGAGTTGACGCAATCATGGCGAAACTGATCTATCGTGTTATTTCTCCTTGCCGCGCCCTGGGATACGGATTCCCGCGGCGGTCCTTCGAGGCGGCGCTCGATGGGCGCGTTGATGCCATCGTTTGCGACGCCGGATCGGTTTACGCGGACCCGTTCTTCCTCGGCGCTGGCGCGAGTTATTTCTCGCCGTACGAGGTGCGCGCTGATCTCGAGAGGATCGTCGCCGGCGCGCATCGGACCCGATGTCCGGTGGTTCTCGGCAGCGCAGGATCAGGTGGCGGCGATCGAAATGTCGCCGCCACTGCTCGCATCCTTTCCGAGGTGTTCGCGCATCTCGGCATTGATAGTACGACCGTGGCGACAATCAGCTCGGAAGTCCCTTCCGGGCGACTGATCGCCAAATTAGGTGACGCGAGACTTTCCCCACCTGGTCAGGGTAGTGCGCCGAACGAGGAGGCTCTGCGCCAAAGCACCGTCGTCGCGCATATGGGTGTGCATCCGATAGTGAGCGCACTGGACGGAGGCGCTCAATACGTCATCGCTGGGAGGACTTGCGACGCTTCGATGTTTGCTGCGGATATGATTCGCCATGGCATCAGTCCCGGTCTTAGCTATCACGTGGGCCACGTGTTGGAGTGCGGCGCGACCGCGTGCGAGCCGGGCTCGCCGGCGGATTGCCTGGTAGCGGAGATCTACGATGACGGTTGGGCGCTGTTCATACCGCCGAACCCGCAGCGGCGCTGTACGGTTCACTCCATCGCATCGCACTCGTTGTACGAGGAGTCTCACCCGCTACTGCAAATCTATCCCGAAGGCGTTCTCAACACCGAGGCAACGGAATTCTATGCGAGAGATGCGCGTGTAGCGGGAATTCGGGGCAGCCGCCTCGTACGCGGGCGCGCCCGTTGGAGTATCGATCTCGAAGGCGTGCGCCGGGTCGGCCAGCGCAAACTCTCACTCCTGTACATCGATCCGGCTGACATTGAGAAGATTCCCGCAGATCTGCGGGTCCACGGCCGCAATGGCGTGCAGCTCACTCTCGAGCCCAATTGCCTGCCGGAGATGGGAATCCTGATTGAGACCACTGCGGCCACATCCGACAGTGCCGTGTTGCTGGCATCGGCATTCAGCCACGCTTTGTGTCAGTTCGCGTACCCCGGACGGAGCGGTGCAGCCGGAAACATCGCGTATCCATTGTCACCAAGCGCGCTGTGTTTCAAACGCAGTGACGGCATGTTTGGTGCCTTGATTCCGTGTGGCACAACCGACCCGGTGTTATTCAATCTTTTGCGTCGAGTTGAAGCGGTCGTCGTCGAGAAAATAAAAACTCGGATGCCACAGGCGTTTGCGCACGCCAGTTATGCAATCACCTATTTTGACGCGGCGTTTCCGGCGGCGCTCGTGACAACCGTGGACGGCGACGAGCAGCGATTGAAGGAGCGCCACGCTGCGGACATCGCGCGGATTAGTTCGGCTGTGCAGGTAAAACCGACGTCCCGCATGAACTTGGATGCGCCGGATGCGTTCGAATGGTCGCTTTTCCACGCGCTTCGGAATGAGCAAATCATTCGCGAGGATCTGTTTCCGATCACCTTCCACGAAGTCAGGAATGGGGTCTGGACAGCAAGAGAAGTGCGGCAACCGGTCTACACCGACATTGCCGACTCGGACTCATGCTGCAGCATGGACCCGCTGACAGTATCGGCGATCGACGACGTCGAGCCGCGCGGACTGACGCTCGGGAATCTACCTTTGGCGGACATGGCCGTAGTCGTCCGCTCGCAGAATGCCGGTATCGAGCGCCTGGCATTCGATGTTTTCTTCAGCTCAGGGGACTACTACGAAGCCGCGCTCCTTTCGAACATCTTCTGCCGTGCCAATATCGCCAAGACGTTCCAGATCGACCCCGAACGAGTCGTCGGCACGTATTTCGCCGATGCCTGTAACGCGATCAAGATCACCATCGATAGACCGGTGGTCGCCGCGAGCCGCCGCGATGGTGATTTGTACGGCGAGCAAAAGCGGGCAGCACTCGACGAACTGAGTGTGCCGCTTTACGCACCTTCGCAGTCGTTGTAGAAGGCCTGCTGCGAGCGCGCCGCTGGCAGGCCGCCGGACACATCTGCAGACGTGATACCGGCATATGCAAGTCATATTTGAAGAGTCGGCCAATCTCATCAAGAATCCGCACCCAGTTGCACGGCGAAGCAGTGATATGTCGATAATAAAGCTACGGTCGCGCGCCTTGTGGGTTTCATGCCTGGCTGCACTCCTGGGTGGTTGCTCGATGGCCGGATCCATTCAACGCAGCGCCGTCGACTACAACGCGACGGTAGCGAATTACAACGACCAGATGTTGATTTACACGGTCCTACGCGCGCGTGATGAGGCTCCAATCAACATCCTCGCGCTGAGCACCATCACAGGGGCGCTCAATTTTCAAGCGGGCGTCGGCGGTAGCGCCCAGTACAACAGCCCTGGCGGCGGCGCCTCGCGCTTTACCGGCACGGCGTTGCCGGCCATACAGGCGGGATCATCGTCGACCTGGAGCATGGCCTCGCTGAACACTCGGGGCTTCATGCTGGGGATCATTCAGCCGATTTCGCCCATGTACGTGGTGAGCAAGTGGGACACGGGTATCGATCGGGAATTCCTGCTGCGGCTGCTGATCAAGTCGATCAACATCCAGGAAGATGGGCACTACCATTCGTATCTCAACGATCCGGACTCGGCCGAAGCGATGCGGGAGTTCACGGAGCGATTGCACTCGTGGATTCCGCATATGAGCATGCGTTCCCTGACAGTTATCGAACCGCTTGGGCCCGCCTACGATGCGAATCCCGCGAAGGGAGCCCTCATGGGAGCGTATGAGCACCTGCTTCCATTGAGCTCTGGCGGCTACTACGTTGGAAACGCCCGGTCCACGGACGGTAGCCTCGGGAGCTTGCAGCTCTACAGGGAGTTCGCTCAGCAGGTCGTATTGTGCGTGCCTCGCGCCGACCTCGATCGGAGCGCCGCGGCGAGTGAAGATGAAGGCGTGGCGCTTGGACAATACGCGCAGGCGCTGAAGTCCGCGGCGAAGAGCGGCGCGGGTAGGGCAGGCGAGGCGTCGGCAAGCGGGCAAATCGTCACCAACGGGCCGAAGGGCTATGGCAGTGAGATTATCCCGGAGGCATCGCTCGCTACCAACCTCAAGGCGGAGCGCATAGCCGCTGTACTTCCTCTGGCGGCCTGCGGGCGCACTGAGTTGGTATTGCCGCAGTACACCGAAGATGAGAATTCCGCGAACTCGGGAACGTACAACCATATCGAGTGGCGCTCGATCGCAGAGGTCATCCAGTACCTTGGAGCTGTTCTGCGGGCCGGTGACCGTTCCGCCACCTGGACTGAGTCGAGTGAGGGCGGTCCCCAGACGCGTCACCTGCTCTTTGCTGTCAATCGACACTCTGAACCGGGGTTCGCGAGCGTCGAATATCGTGGCGATCGCTACGTCATTCACTCACCGGCGGATACGCCGGACGCTCCGGTCAGGGATCACAGTTTGCAGGCGCTGTCTTTGTTGAACGAACTGGTGAGCACCGCCAAAGTGTCCAGCGACATCCCCAACACGCAGCCCATTCAAATCATTCCGTAGGTGCGCACCAGTGGGAAACCGTGCTAGAACGCTCATACGTTCTCGTCCGATCACATGGTGACCCATGCGGTTTCGCCAGCTGCGCTACTTTTGCAAGATCGTCGAGTGCAAGAGCTTCTCGCGGGCGGCATCCACCATCCACATTGCCCAATCTGCGCTGAGCCAGCAGATCGCCGAGCTGGAAGCCGTCATGGGCGTGGAGCTCCTGCATCGTAGCGCGCGAGGTGCGCGCACTACCGAAGCGGGGGAGGCCCTGTATCGCGAAGCTACTGCCTTGCTGCGGCAGCTGGATCGGATACCGGCTTTGATCCGCTCCAGCGGTGGCGTGGTCGAAGGGTCGGTCAGCGTGGGTTATGCGACTGGCTTCGGCCCGCGCGTGATGACGCCCATTCTCGAGGCCTGCAAAAAAGCGCTGCCGCAAGTGACTTTGCAACTGATCGCCGGCGACAGTGGGGGACTTCGCGATCGGGTTGAGGCACAAACGCTCGATATGGCCCTGATTTTCGAAAGTGACTTGCAGTTGCCAGCGTTATCGCGCCGGCCTCTATTTCGTCAGCGTCTCTACTACGTCGCGTCCCCACAAGATGCTGCCGCCTCAGGCTCGATCTCTCTGGCGGAACTCGCCGATCGACCGCTCATCCTCGCGACCACGTCCACCGTTATGCGCCTGCCGGTCAATCACGGTTTCAGCACTGCTGGACTGTCACCCAACGTCGTGGCCGAAATCAATGACGTTCCAAGTCTTCTGGCGGCAGTCAGGGCGGGAGTCGGCGGGACGATCATGGCGAACGGCGATCTCAAAGTCGTTGGGGGCGCCGATCTTCCTCAGCCTGTGCCGATCGAGCCACCTCTGTACCTCAATTGCACGATCGTCGCAAATAGCGACATCCCATTGACGGTCGCGGGGGAGGCTGTGCGGGAGGTATTGTTCGGAGTGATCAAGGAGGGTCTGCAGAGGATGGACAGGCCTGGGACAACGTGGATTGGTGACGGCTGAGACGCGGGCGCAGCGGCTCCGCACGAGTTCCTATCGTAAACTGACACAAACGGTCGAGAGTCGCTGGGAGGCCTCATGCAGTATCGGCAGCTCCGGTACTACGTCAAGATTGTGGAAGCGGGCAGTTTTTCGCGCGCCGCGGCGCTCATCCATATAGCTCAACCTGCTCTGAGCCTCCAGATTGCTGAGTTGGAAGATTATCTCGGTGTCAGCTTGCTGCAGCGTAGTGCGAGAGGCGTCCGCCCGACCGCCGCAGGTGAGCTGCTGTATCGTGAAGCGACCGCGGTTCTGAAGCACCTCGAGCAGATCCCCGGCGTCGTAAAGTCCTCCCGAGGTGTCGCGCAGGGAGTGGTTTCCATCGGTATGGCTTCAGTGCTGGGCCCAGACAGGGCGGCCCAGTTTGTTGAGACGTGTCACGCGGCGCTGGAGAAAGTAAGCCTGAGGCTGGTTGTCACCGATAGCGCCGCGCTCAGGGATAAGCTAACTTCGCAGTCACTGGATCTTGCCCTGGTGTGCGAAGACGAGCTGGGTGCGGCCTTTACGCGCGAGCCGCTTTATCGGCAGCGACTCTACGTGTTCCACCCTAGGACAATGTCCATGGGCTCGAGCGTGTTACTCCATGAGCTCGCGCAATATCAGCTGGTGCTTCCAAGTCGTCCCGACCTCGTCCGCGCCAGCGCGGATCGGGCCTTTGCTCAGGCCAGTCTGGTGCCAAACCTCGTAGCCGAGGTAGATGACTACACAAGTCTTCTGTCCACGGTGCGCACCGGTCTGGGAGCGACGATCTTGCCGCGGGGCGAGCTCGCCGAGTTAGGGGACGATATTGCAGGCCCCGTTCTCATCGAGCCGCCGCTATACATGACAGTGTCAATTGTGTCCTCAGCGGAGATGTCGCTGTCCTACGCCGCCGATGAGGTTCGAAAGCTCCTACGTACTTTCATTGAGCGCCATGTGCGGGAGACACAACCACCGGGTGCTGCCTGGGTGGATTGACTCGCCATAGCGGGTTCAGCTGAGCCAGCTTACCACGCCCGTTCTGACATCGTGCATCGCCCCGACGATGGCCAACTCTCCCCTGGAGACTAGGGCGGTCAACAGCTCGCTGTGTGTTCCCAGCGCATCCCGGGAGTCGCGGACATTCTGCTCCGCGACGGCCTGAACGAATCGCTTGTCAGCCGAAGTCGCAGCGTTGTGTCGGGCAGCCACCTTGGAAACGCTGGGGCGGATATTCGCGAGCGTCGCGGTCAGGTTGCCGAGCTTCACATTATCGATTGCACCCTTCACCGCGCCACAATCGGAGTGGCCGAGTACCACGATGAGCCTGGCGCCGGCGACCTGGGTTGCATACTCGAGGCTGCCGGTGATGTCGGGAATCACGAAGTTGCCCGCGATTCGCACGGCGAAGATATCGCCGATGCGCTGATCGAACACGAGCTCCGGGGGTACCCGGCTGTCCATGCAGCCCAGAACGGCTGCAAACGGGGCTTGTCCGTTTGCCGTATCCAAGACTTGCGTCCGTAGATCGCAATTTTCAGTTCGTCCGGCAACGAATCGTTCATTGCCTGTCTTGAGGCGCTCGAGGGCGAGCTGCGGTGTCATCGCGGACTGACGGGTCTTGGTGAAAACGGAGCAGGTCTCCTCGGCATGCGCGGCGGATGCGGATAGCATCACACCGGTGGCAAGGAGAAGGTCTCTGCGGGTAATCGTGAATTTCTGCATGTTGGGATCCTCGGAAAACCGCCGCGACTGCTCACCCGGCGGCGTGAGGCGTCATAGTGGGCGAAGCGCCTGAACTGCGCCAATAGGACTGCGATATGCGGGTATGCGCCGAAACGATGGCTGCGAAACAAACTCCTGATAGCTCGCGAGAGGACTCGCGACGGGGCCGGGCTGTCGGCTACCGGAGCTATCAATTTTCACGATAGCCCCTTTGCGAGACAGTATTTCTCATTCCGAGGCGGCTGCCTCAAGCTCCACTCGCGCGATATTTCAAGCTCGACAAGTGAGGCAACCGTGCAAACCGCAGCTGGACCGACCTATATTGAACGAATCATCGGACAACTCACTCGTGCCGGAAACCGTCGTCCGGTTTTGAACTGGCAGGGGAGAGACCTCAGCGCGGCAGACTTCCTTTTCTCGATATACACCTATGCCTGGGCTCTCTCGAGCCTGGGCATCGGCCGCGGCAGTCTGGTAGCTCTACTCGCTCCCAATCGCCCTGACGCGATTGCTGTGCGCTACGCGGCACACCTGCTTGGTGCAGGAGCATGCTATCTATCGGCCCCCCGCTGTGCGGAGGCGCGCGCCCGGTCGATTCAGCAGATCGATCCCTCTCTACTGGTGATCTTTCCTGAAACGTTACATCTCCTGCCTACGGGAACTGGCATTAGAACGGTCGCAGTAGGGGACTGTGGGCCAGACGTGCCGCCGCTCGAGCAACTCGCAACTTCACAGCGCGGCGTAGTGCCCACTTGTCAAGCGAGACCGAGCGAGCTGGCAGTCGTTGTCAGCTCCGGAGGCACCACCGGCGTGCCCAAGGGCAGCTGTCGGAATTTCTCGAGCTACACGCGCATGGTCGATGTGCACAGCCGAGCTGATCGCCGCCAGCTCGTGAACGGTCGCCTGGCGTACCTCTCACAGGTTCTGGTTGATGTGACGTTATTGGGTGGCGGGTTTGTCGTACTGCGTGACGCCTTCGATCCGGCCGACACGCTAGCCCAGATCGAAGAGCAACGTATAACGGATCTGTTTCTCGTTGAACCACAGCTATTCGAGCTGATGGATCACCCCGACATCGAAACCCGAGATCTTTCATGCCTGCGATCTCTCGTGCACGTGGGGGCTTCCGCACCTCCCGCGCTTCGCCGGCGCGCGCGAAAGCGTTTCGGTGCGGTGATTGCCCACACTTATGGAGCAAGCGAACAAGGCCTCGTCAGCCAGCTTTCTCCGTCCGAACACGACCCGAGCATCGAAGAGCGTTGGTCGTGCGCGGGCCGATTGCTTCCGGGCGTGGAGCTGCGATTGCGGAAATCCGATGGAACTCTGGCCGGTGCAAACCAACCGGGAGCCATCGAGGTGCGATCACCTGCAATGGCGCAGGGCTATCGAAACAGACCCGATCTCACGGTGCATGCATTCGCAGACGGGTGGTTTCATTCCGGCGACCTCGGCTTCCTCGACGGCGGCGGCTACTTGCACGTTCTCGGTAAAGCCGAAGACATTGCAATCGGTACAACAGGTCTCATCACCCCGACCGCACTCGAAGATACATTGTGTGGTTTGCCTTCGGTGAAATACGCGTTCGTCGTAGTGGACCAGGAGCTGGGGACTCGGACCGCGGCGGTTGTACCGTGGCCACGCTCGGCGGTCGATAGCGAGCAATGTCTACTGACGGTTAGCGCTGCTCACGGGACGGACGTGGCCGAGTCCCTGATCATTGTTGAGGTCGAGCGCTTACCGGTTACGGAGCAAGGTAAACCTGACCGGCAGATCATCCAAACGCTTGGGCGTTTGCATGGGGAACGAAGAGCCCTCGCACGCAGTCCCGCAATTTCCCGAGCGCACCCCGCGCCTGCCGCGCTGCGGCAAGAAAGTCTTCCCCTGACGGGCGTTCCGGTCATCACCCACAAGCCTTTTGACTGACGACCTTTTCACGCGTAAGACTGTTGCATGCTGCGGCGCGCATGCAGTGGGGGGTCTATAGGAGTAGTTGTCCGCGCTCGGATGCCGGGTGTCACGCGTGGCAGTCAAACAATCCCATTCAATTTTTCCAGCTGGAGCAAAACCGTGCAGACAAGGTTATCGGCGTTGATTGCCGTGGTCGCCGTGGGCGTCGCGCTGACAGGATGCAGCCACCGCCAGGCGCCTGCGGCGCAGGAGCCGTCTGCCGTGTTGGTCACCTCCGTAGTGCAACGCGATGTACCCATTTATCGGGAATGGATCGCGCAATTAAACGGCTCTGTGAATGCGCAAATCTCACCCAAGGTATCCGGCTACATCACCAAGCGAAGTTATCAGGAGGGCTATTTCGTCACCAAGGGGCAGATCCTATTTGAGATCGATGAGCGTCCACTGCGCGCTTCCCTGGATCAGGCCAAAGCAACGGTGGCCGGTGCCGTGGCGAATCTGGGCAACTCGAAGCTCAACGTAGCGCGCGACACGCCGCTCGCGAAAGAGAAGGCCATTGCGCAATCGCAATTGGACAACGAGCTGCAGACCCTGAAGGCGAATCAAGCGGCTCTGGACGCTGCGCTGGCAGAGCAACAGACTGCCGAACTGAACCTGGCCTGGACCAAAGTGCGCTCGCCCATCGATGGCATCGCCGGTGTCGCGGCCGCGCAGGTCGGGGACCTGGTCGGCACCTCGAACGTTTTGACCGGCGTTTCGCAACTCGACCCGATCCGCGCGTATTTCTCCATCAGCGAGAGCGATTATTTGTCGATCGCCCCGCGACTCAGCCTGGTCGTTCACAGCGAAGCGAACAGTGCGGTGCTCGGTGCCACGGAGGCACAATTCATTCAGGCCAACGGCTTGCCGTTCGCCTCGCCGGGCCGCTTCGTGTTGGTTGGGCGCGAAGTCAACAACACCACCGGCACCATTCAGTTTGCGACCGAATTCCAAAACAAAGGTGCGCTACTGCGGCCGGGCGGATTCGGGCGGGTCCGCATCAGGATCGGCACCGAAAAAGACGCCTTGCTGATTCCGCAGCGAGCGGTCAACGAAGTGCAGGGCGAATACCAGGTGGTCGTGCTGAGCGCCGCGGACAAGGCCGAATTCCGTTCGGTCGAGGTGGGCGAACGCAGCGGCAGTGATTGGATCATTACCAAGGGCCTCAAGCCCAATGAGCGAATTGTGGTCGAAGGCTTTCAAAGATTGCGCAACGGCGTCCCCGTCGCGGCCAAACCGTATACGGCGGCAGCGGCTGAGGCGGGCTGATCGTGTCCACTTTCTTCATCAATCGCCCCATCGTTGCCATGGTGATTGCCATTTTAATGGTGATCGGCGGCGTGATTTGCATGCTGGGCTTGCCCACCGCGCAATTTCCGCAAATTGCGCCGCCCGAAGTGCAGGTAAAGGCCAGCTACGTCGGCGCCGACGCAGGCACCGTTTCTCAATCGGTCGCGACCCCCATCGAGCAGCAGATGAGCGGCGTCGATCACATGAATTACATGTATTCGGTGAACGGCAGCAGCGGCTCGATGTCGCTGACGGTGGACTTCGATACCGCCACCGATCCGAATACCGATCAAATCCTGGCGCAAATGCGCACCTCGCAGGCGAATTCGCAATTGCCGTCCGATGTGGTTGGCGCGGGCGTCACCGTCAATAAATCCATGGGATCGCCGTTGATGCTGATTGCCTTGTACTCGCCAAAAGCGCAGTACGACAATGTTTTCCTGGCAAATTACGCCATCATCAATTTGAACGATGCGCTGACGCGCGTTCCGGGGATCGCCAATGTGCAGGTCTTCGGCGCCGGCCAGTATGCGATGCGCTGTTGGGTGAAGCCGGATCAATTGGCGAATCTCGGCATCACCATCCCCGAAGTGATCAGCGCAATTCGCGCGCAGAACACCGTCAATCCGGCGGGGCAAATCGGCAGCGAGCCGGTGCCCGCCGGGCAACAATTCACCTACACAATTCGCGCGCAGGGCCGTCTACAGTCGGCTGAAGAATTCGGCAACATCATCATTCGCGCGCAGCTGAACGGGGGCATCGTGCGTTTGCGGGACGTGTCGCGCATCGAGCTCGGCGCACAGAACTACAGCATCGAGGGCCGGCTCAACGGCAAGCCGGCCGCGCTGCTGGCGGTCTATCAACTCCCCGGTACCAACGCGGTCGATGCCGCCAACGGCGTGCGCAAGAGCCTGTTGCAAGCGAGCGCGCGCTTTCCGCAGGGACTGAGCTACACGGTGGCCATGGACACCACTTTGGCGGTGACGCAGGGGCTCAAGGAAATCGAGACCACGCTCCTCGAGGCCCTGGGTCTGGTGACCATCGTGGTGTTTCTTTTCTTGCAGAACTGGCGCGCGGCGCTGATTCCCTTGCTGGCCGTGCCGGTTTCGCTGCTGGGCACCTTCATGGTATTCCCGCTGCTGGGTTTTTCGATCAACACGCTGTCACTTTTCGGCCTGGTTCTGGCGATCGGACTGGTCGTCGACGATGCCATCGTGGTGGTGGAGGCCGTGGAGCATCACATCGAGAGGGGCCTGAGCCCGCGCGAGGCCAGCATCAAGGCCATGCAAGAGGTGTCAGGCCCGGTAGTGGCCATCGCGCTGATACTCGCCGCGGTGTTCCTGCCGACGGCGTTTATTCCCGGGATCACGGGGCGTCTCTACCAACAATTCGCCGTGACCATTGCGGTGTCGGTCATTTTCTCCGCGTTCAACGCGCTGACTTTGAGCCCGGCGCTCGCGGCGCTGCTGCTGCGCCCCAGGAAGCAGCAGCGCGGGCTGTTGGGCGCCTTTTTTGGCGCTTTTAACCGCGGTTTCGCCAAGGCCACCGATGCTTACGTCAACACCTCGGCGCTGCTCATTCGCAAGTGGACTCTGGGAGTCGGACTATTGCTGCTCCTGGTGGCGGCGGCCGCGCTGTTCGGCTCGCGACTGGCCTCGGGCTTCTTGCCGGATGAAGATCAAGGCTACGTTTTCGGCGCGTTGCAGCTACCTGCTTCGGCCTCCATGCAGCGCAATTCCGCGGCAGCGCGTGAAGTCGAGCGGGTGGTCATGCAAACGCCCGGCGTGCAGGACGTTTCATCCGTGATCGGATTCAACATGCTGAGCGGCGTGACGACCTCCTATAACTCATTCTTCTTCATTACCTTGAAAAACTGGGGCGAGCGCAAGAGCGCCGCCGAAAGCTATCCTGCCATCAAGGCGCACCTGCAGGGCGCCTTGTCGAGATTGCCCGCCGGCATCGCATTTATATTTCCGCCGCCCGCCATTCCGGGTGTAGGCAATTCCGGCGGCTTTAATTTTATTCTCGAAGACCGTGCCGGCAGCGGCTCGAGTTTTCTGGTCAAAAACCTGCAAGTCTTTTTGGAGGCCGCACGTAAACGCCCCGAGCTCGCCGGGCTCAATACCACGGCGCTTTATGGCGTGCCGCAGGTCTCCGTGGCTGTGGATAAGGCGAAAGTGCTGACTCAAGGTGTGAATTTGGCGGACGTCTACCAAACGTTGCAAACTTTCATGGGCGGCAGTTTGGTGAACTACTTCAACCGTTTCGGCCGCCAGTGGCAAGTGTACGTTCAGGCGGATGGTGCGGATCGCACGAAGGCAGAGAACCTAGGCGAGTTTTACGTCAAGAATGCGGGCGCGCAAATGGTGCCGATGAGTACGCTAACCGCCATCCAGCCGAGCTCCGGTCCTGAGTTCATATTCAAGTACAACCAATATGAAGCGGTGCAGGTCAACGGCAGCGCCGCACCGGGTTACAGCTCCGGCGAGGCGATGGCGGCTCTCGAGGCGGTATTTCACGAAACCATGCCCGCGCAGATGGGGTTTGACTACACCGGCATGTCCTACCAGGAACAGCGAGCGGCGCTCGGTGTGTCACCGGCAACGGTCTTTGCCATGTCTTTTGTGGTGGTGTTCTTGATCATGGCGGCGCAATACGAGAGTTGGTCACTGCCCTTCAGCGTCCTGTTGGGCACACCGATCGCGGTATTCGGTGCATTTCTGGCGCTTAACCTGCGCTCGCTCGAGAATAATGTTTACGCGCAGATCGGTTTGGTCATGTTGATCGGCCTGTCGGCCAAAAACGCGATTTTGATCGTGGAGTTCGCCAAAGCGGAGTATGAGCGCGACACGCCGATCGCCGCGGCGGCTTTGACGGCTGCCAGGCTTCGGCTTCGTCCCATTATGATGACGGCGTTCGCCTTTATCTTGGGCTGCGTGCCACTGTGGACTGCCTCGGGCGCAGGCGCCGTGGCACGGCGGGTTCTCGGCACCACGGTGATCGGGGGCATGCTGGCCGCGTCGCTCATTGGGATCTTCTTCATTCCGATGACATTCGACTTGGTGGAGCGTCTGGCGAATCGCAACAAGCCGTCCGCACCCAAGCTGCTCGAGCCCGAGCCGGGTAGGGCGGCGCATGATTAGGCTGAGGTTCTGCGTCGGCGGCGCGGCACTGTGGCTGGCGGCTTGCGCGGTCGGACCCGACTATAAGCGCCCGGCACTCGATGTCCCCGCCGAGTTTCGCGGTGTGCCCGAGGCCCCGCGGCGCGCGGCGTTTGCGGACTTGCAGTGGTGGGCGATTCTCGAGGATCCGGTGCTGCAGAATCTGGTCAAAGAGGCGCTGGCGAATAATTATGATCTACGCATTGCGGCCAACAAGGTGTTGCAGTCGCGCGATCAACTCGGCATCACTCGCTCGAGCCAGTCTCCCTCTCTCGGCGGATTCGTCGCGGCCGAGCGCGAGCGCGCGCCGCCCGTGCCGTCGGATCAGACCCTTTATAGCGGCGGATTGCAGTTGTCCTGGGTGTTGGACTTCTGGGGTCAATTTCGACGCGCCACGGAAGCGGCCCGCGCTACACTGCTCGCCACGGAATATGCGCAAAACGCGGTGCGCATTACGCTGATTGCGGATGTGGCGAGCGCCTATTTCCAGCTGCGGGCCTTCGACCAGGAGCTCGCTGCCTCGACGCGCATTCTACAGACCAACAGGGAAACGCTGCGGATCACCACATTGTTGGTCGACGGCGGAGCGAGCCCGATCACCGATCAACTTCAAGCCACACTGCTGGTGCAACAGGCACAGGCGCAGATCGCGCAGTTGGAGGAGTCCATCGCGCAGACCGAAAATCAGTTGAGCCTGCTGCTCGGCAGGAATCCGGGCGATATTCCCCGCGGCATGAGCTTGGTGGAGCAGCCGCATTTGCCCGAGGTGCCCGTGGGTCTTCCCTCGCAGCTGCTCGAGCGTCGTCCCGATGTGCGCGAGGCGGAGGAGACGCTCGCCGCGGCCAATGCCAATGTCGGCGTGGCCAAGGCTGCCTTCTTTCCGCAGATCCCGCTCACCGCAAGTTATGGCGCAGTCAGCGCGAGTTTGGGGGATTTCCTGCAGCACTCCGCGAGCGCCTGGTCGGTCGCAGGCCAAGCGGTACAGCCGATCTTTGAGGGCGGTAGGATCAGGAGCGCGTACCGGCTGGCCTGGGCACAGCGCGACGCGGCGGAGCTCGCCTATCGGCAAAGCGTGCAGCAGGCATTTGCCGATGTCGCCAACTCGCTGGTGGGCTACGAAAAGTCGCGCTCGTTGCGCCTCACGCTGGATGAGCAGACCGCGACCTATGCCGAGACGGCGCGGCTCGCGAACGATCGGTATCGGGGCGGCAGCACCAGCTTCCTTGAAGTGCTCACTACCCAGCAGCAGTACTTCACCTCTGAGCTGCAGTCATCACAGGCATGGTTTGCCGAGCTTCAGAACTACGTGCAGCTGTATCAAGCGCTCGGCGGCGGTTGGCTGCCTTAATGCCCTAGGTGCTCGCTGCCGGTATCGCGGCGGGAGACACAGCCACCGGACGCTGCCTGGGTGGCTCGACCCGGCCATACCGGGCGCAGATAGGCGTATACCGAAGGCCTATTTGTGCACTGGCCCTGGTTCGCCGATCATCCCTGCCGGCCGCGATCGCGCGCCTGCCCTCACTCTACATGCGGCAACGTCGCGCTCGCCGTGATTGTTTCCTGCACGCCTGCGGAGAATCACTGCCTCGCTCCGGCGCTGTCAATATAAGCGCAAAGCACCTGCGCGCAATCACCTGCGCGCAAACACCCGCGTGCCAACCGAGCGCGCGTCTGTCAACTTTGCATCGACCATGAAACCCGTTGTTGCCCGCGCTAAACAACAGCGCAGCACGTGGAAATAACAAATCCAGGCTAACAGGCATCTCCAGACGACATGGAGGTAGCCATCGACGGTATGGCCGATTCATTGACCCTGCCGACCTTCTCCTGCAATTTAGCTGACATCGAAGACGGCGGCGAGTGGTGACCATCAACACATCGCGATAGCCACCCACTCGAATCGAATAAACAGTCAACTTTACTCGGAGATAAGCCATGTCGTTTCCCCTTCAATCGAGCGTGCCCGTCAAGTCATCGGGCGCACTCGTGAGTGTCAGCGCGGCCGTTGCTGCGATCCTCTTGCTCCACGCCAACTCGGCCAGGGCCGACGATGTGGCTTGTGCTTACTCGGAACCCGCCAACGGAACGCAGACCTGTACAGCGCAGCTGAAGGGCACCGACTCGCCCGATCAGACAACGTGGGACTCCGGTGGCAATGGTCACAGTGCCGCGCCGGGTGGGCCGAGCAACCCGCTCAATTTTTCGCTGACGAGCGCACCTCCGGGCCCGCTGTCGAGCGTGGATGTTGGAACAACAGGCGGCAAGGGCGGTTATGGCTATCACGCGAATCCGTTGGATACCGGATTTAACAGAGACGGCGGTAACGGAGGTCAGGGCGGCGCGGCGGGCGAAATCGCCGCGACTCTCGGTAGCGATGCGGGTGCTGATTCGACCACCGCTGGGGTTGCTGCGCTCACCATCAATTCACAGGGCGGGGCTGGTGGCGGGTCCGGCCAAGGCAGTGGAAACAAGGGAACCAGCGGCACCGCCGGCGCGGGAGGCAATGGCGGGAACATTACTGCCGCAGTCGATGGCAACTGGCGAGGCGCTGCCCCAGCGAACTCTGCAATCATCTCCACACAAGGCGGTACGGGCGGGCCCGGCGGCAGCTACCGAATCGGCTTGAGTGGGAGCGGCGGCGACGGCGCTGTGGGCGGGAATGGCGGGAATATATCCCTGACGCTTCTCAACACCCAAGGCGGCGACAGTAATCAATTCAACGCAGGTGGTGGCGTCGTCGTGCAGAGTTCTGGTGGTGCGGGTGGCGCTGGCGGTGGCGGCGAGGCTTTTGATGGCACTCAGGGAGGAATGGGTGGCACGGGCGGTACGGCCGGCACGGTCACTACTACTGTAGGTTCAAATGTCATCATCGTGGAAGCTGCCGATAGCAGCGCGGCCTTGAAAGTGCTGTCGCAGGGCGGAGTGGGTGGCGCGGGTGGTGGCAACGCAGGCTCCGGCGGAACTGCCGGAAAAGGTGGCAGCGCCGGTGATGTCAACGTTGTGGTCCAGGGCGGACTGCTCGATTCCGTCGGAGCTTACGCTCCGGGGCTGCTGGCCCAATCAATAGGCGGCAACGGTAGTGATGGCGGTAGCGCCAGCAAGTTGGTGGTCGGTCCCAACGGCGGCGCGGGTTCCGCAGGGGGAGCTGCCGGGAATGTTTCAGTGACGGGCACCAATATCACTATCACCACCGGTCAGTACGTCAATCCTACGGCCGCCGAAGGCGACACCGGAGTTATGGCCCAGTCAATCGGCGGTGGCGGTGGCAGCGGCTCTCCGAGCACGGGCGTCTTCGCGATTGGCGGCAGCGGTGGCAACGCAGTCGACGGGAAGAATGCCACGGTGGACCTGCAAAGTCAGATTACGACCTATGGCTTTCATGCCGACGGAATCGCGGTCCAGTCCATCGGCGGCGGAGGCGGCAAAGGCGGTGATGCAACGGGCGATGGAGCTGGATATCAGATGACGGTCGGCGGCAGCGGCGGCGGGGGCGGGAACGGCGGCACTGCAACCCTGACAAATGAAACTGGCAGTGTGATCACCACCAATAACGACCACGCGTCCGGCCTGGTCGTGCAGTCGATCGGAGGGGGCGGTGGAGATGGCGGCGCCGCTTACAGCAAGTCCAAAGGAATCGGGTTCGATGCCAACATTTCCGTCGGCGGTTCGGGCGGCGCGGGCGGCAACGGCGGCATCGTGACCTACGCCAACCAGACGACCAATGCTGCAGAAGTCACCACGCGTGGATCTGACAGCTATGGAATCCTGGCGCAGTCCATCGGCGGCGGCGGCGGCGTAGGTGGTATGTCGACGTCAAAGGCCCAGTCCTATGGCACTCAGGAAATCCCCGATCTGCCCAGCATCGCACTCTCCGCGGCCCTGGGTGGCGCGGGTGGCGTTGCTGGCGACGGCAGCAGCGTTACTGTGGGTAACCAAGGGCTGATCATGACGACGGGGGGCGAGTCGACCGGCATTCTGGCTCAGTCCATCGGCGGCGGCGGCGGAGCAGGTGGAGACGCGACAGCTTCGTCCACGGCAACCGGCGGAAAATTCAACCTGGCGGTGACCCTTACCTTCGGCGGCAAAGGTGGCGCGGCTGGATCAGGTGGGGTCGTCAATGCGAGCAACTCCGGGACGATACTGACAACCGGCGAGTCGGCTGACGGCATGTTGGTACAGTCACTGGGCGGGGGTGGCGGAGCCGGTGGTTCCGGTGACTCCAAGGCGAGCGCGAGCGGCGACAATACCTCGGTCTCGACGAGCTTTGCGCTCGGCGGCAATGGCGGCGGCGGCGGGGATGCGCAAAGCGTGACCGCAAGCAACAAGGGTGGCGCAATTATCACTCTCGGCGATGGTGCCATCGGGATTGGTGCGCAGGCCGTGGGCGGCGGCGGCGGAAGCGCGGGCGGCGCAGCCGCATCGACCAAGGGAGACTTCAGCGCCGACGTGACGCTGGGCGGAAAAGGGGGCTCAGGTGGCAGCAGCTCGAGCCATGACAATGTGACGACCAACGTCACCGTCAACAACACTCAGGGAAGCACCGTAATGACCTATGGTGCCGATGCAACCGGTATCATCGCCCAGTCAATCGGCGGCGGTGGGGGTATCGGTGGCAAGTCCGCCACGAACCTCGGGACCAGCAAATCGACCGGCGACGGGGGTAACGGCAGTTCCAACACGGACAATGCGCTCCAGAACGTAACGAAGGATTACGGTAGCAATGGCAACGGCGCTGTCAATGACTACAACACGCTTTCCGGCGCGACCAACCTCCTCAAAGGACTGCTGAACAGCGGTGTCTCGGCGGTTGGCGACGATGATCCGGAAGGGGATCTGGATAATGTCGCCGGGGACAAGGGCAAGTCCAATGACGACAACAACTCAACGAAGATCACTTTGACCGTCGGGCTGGGGGGCAGTGGCGGAAGCGGCGGAGACGCCGGTGCGGTACAGGTGAACAATGGCGGCTCGGTAGCGACTCTCGGCGATCACTCCGATGGAATCATCGCGCAGTCTGTTGGCGGCGGTGGTGGCAAAGGCGGCGCCTCGAGTACTGCAACCAGTGACGACAATTCCGGCTCGCTGGATATCGGCGGCACGGGTGGAAACGGTGGCGATGGTGGATCATCGACGGTGCACAACACCGGCGTGATCATTACTGAAGGCGCGTTGGCCAATGGCATCGTTGCGCAGTCCATCGGTGGCGGTGGCGGCATCGGTGGTGTTGCAGCCTCGTCCATTACGACGAAGAGCAAGGACAGTGGCGCCAGCAGTGCCGGCGACGGTGCGTACAAGAACCTCCAGATCACGCTGGGCGGAAACGGCAGCAACGGGATTGGCGGCGACGCCGGTCCGGTCCAGGTGGTGAGCTCGGGGTCGATCCAGACCACTGCGCACGATGCGAGCGGCATCATTGCGCAGTCGGTTGCCGGCGGCGGTGGCATAGTCAAGACTCTTGCGACCGATCTGGAGGGCAACGGCGGCTCGGGGAGCACCAAACAGACCGACTTCGACACCCTCTTCAAATTCGGTGGAGCGGGCGGCAGCTACGCTATGAAGGACGAAAACGCCGGCACGAGCGGGCTGGTCAATGTCACCACCCAGAAGGGGGGTACCATCACGACGCAGGGTGACGACAGCTACGGCATTCTCGCTCAGTCCGTTGCCGGTGGCGGTGGCCTTGCTCTAGGTGGGAAGCCGGTCGGCACGACCGGCAGCGACTTCTTCGGCAGCGGCCAGATGACGGGCGCGGTCACCAACGACGGAGTGAACAACCCTACTTCGGGCAACAGCGGCTTGTTCGTCGAAGCAGGCGACAACATTACCACCGTCGGAAAAGGTGCCATTGGCATCGTCGCGCAATCCATCGGTGGCGGCGGCGGCCTGGCAGGTGACACCGGATATTCGGAGCAATACACCAGCTTCGGAAGTGGCACCAAGCACAACGGCAATGGTGGCTACGTGGGCATCACGGTCGACCAAGGCGCAACCGTGAGCACCTCGGGCGCTAATGCTCCCGCGATGTTCGTTCAATCGATCGGCGGCGGTGGTGGACGGGTAACCAACGAGAATGGCGCCTTCATCGGCACCGCGGGCGGCACAGGCACGGGCGGCGCGATCGACATCACCGTCAATGGTACCCTCCAGGCTACCGGCGCGGGGTCGGGCGGCATCTTCGCTCAAAGCGAAGGTGATAAAACCTCTCAGTCACCGATCAACATCACGGTGGGCTCGAGCGGCAAGATCATCGTCGGGCAGAACAATGTGGATACCTCCCCCAATGGTGAGTCGGCCGGGATCTACATCGATCACGGCGGCATGACCATCACGAACGGCAACAAGGTCACGAGCAGCCAAAATACGGTCACCAACAATGGATTGATCCAGACCTACGGCTCGACGACCAATGCCGTCGCGGTCTACAGCACTGGCGGCAATACCGCCGTGATCAACAACGGCACCATGGCCGGCGATGTGCTGCTGACCAATGGCGGAGGCACCGGCTGTTTTACCAACAACGGAAAATTCGTTTCCGGCGATTCCGTGACGGTTGGCAGCTGTGGTGTAACCAACGCCGGCACCATCGAGGTCGGCAGCAAAGGCGTGGTGGGAAAGACCACCATCAGCGGCGACTACGTCCAGGAGAGCAACGGCACGCTGAACATCGATGCCGATCTCAAGAGCGGCAAGGCGGATGAACTGGCGATCACCGGCAAGGCAACCATTGCAGGTGTAGTCAACGTGAATGCACTGACTGTCTCGAACAAGCCGGTTGCCGTACTGACGGCCACCGGTGGCGTGTCGGTCGATCCCCGGCTCAAGCAAATCGACAACTCCGCATTGTTCGACTTCCCGGTCGTGGCCTCGGGCAACGAGCTCGACATCCAACCTGTCGCCCATTTCAACGATGCAGCGGCGGGCCTGGACAACCACAAGAAGGAAATGGCCGCGTACTTGCAGAAGCTGTTCGACGGTGGTGCCTCGTTCGATGATGGGTTTACCGCCCTCGCGAAGCTCCCAGGCTCCTCGGTCGCCTCAGCCGGCAACGACTATGCGACCAGCCTGCGCTCGATGTCGGGCGAAGCGCTGGGCACTTTCGGTGCCTTCCGTGTGAACAGCAGCCGCGCGTTCTCCGAGCAGTTGTATGGCGGTTGTCACGATCTCAGTTCGGACGGGCAATCCAGGGATTCCTGTTCCTGGGCGAAGTTCTTCGGTAGCTCTATGGATCAAGACGCGAGAGGGGATACCGTTGGCTACCATGCCAACGCCTATACGCTCGTGATCGGGGGACAGGTCGGACTGACGGACCATTTGGCGTTGGTAAGCTCGATCGGGTCTGAGAAGACCCAGCTCCATGGAGAAGACCAAACGGAGCAGATCGAGGGTTCGGCGGCCGTTGGCGGCGTGGGTTTGAACTACGCGAACGGGCCGCTGGAGCTCTCGGGCGCTCTCGATACAGCGTATGGCTGGTACCGGAGCACTCGGATCGTAACGGTCGGTGACCAGTCGGGTACGGCGGATGCGAAGCCGCGCCAATGGCAGATGGGCCTGCATCTGCACGGTGGCTACAGTTTTGCTCTGAGCAACACTCTGTACGTGAAACCCTTCTTAGACGGTCATGCCATTCGGGTCACGGACGATGCATTCACGGAAGACGGCACCTCGCCTTTCCGGCTGGCGGTGGATGGACGAACTGACACCGCTTGGCTGGGAGCGACGGGCGTTGAGTTCGGGGCGCATCTGCCGATGCATTCGGGAGCGGAGCTACACCCCTACTTCAGCGCTGCCGCGGAGTTCAACCAGGATCGGGCATGGGCGACCACGGCGCACTTTGCTGACGCGAGCACCGGGCCAGGCTTCACCATGGCTACGGCAGGCCCCGGGACGCTGGGCCGGTTCACGCTGGGGGCCGATCTGATTAATTCGCAGCATCTGTCGTTCTCAATCGCGTACCAGCCGGAGGTCGGTAGCGGTTATAGCGCCCAGGCAGGCACTATGAGGGTCAGTTACACGTACTAGCAATCGAACGCGAGGTCGCCGCGGTGGGCGGCGATCTCGCGGGGCGGGGCCATCTTTATTTCTCCTGCCAAGACATTGCCAGCGGTCTTCTTGAAGCATCCCACACCGAACGCTCCAGTCGTCCTGGTGATCGGCGGTGCGGATACGTCGTTCGACTTCGTGCTCTTGGATCGGGAGACGGGTGCTGATGGGCATGTCCAGGCCAACAATCGTCTACGGTTGGTGCAGGAGTGCAGTGGCTGGCTGGATGAGACCCGGTTTGCTGCAGGCAACTCAGACAAGCACGTGTTGCCATCGGCGCAACTTCCAATCGGGCGCGATTCGCCGAAGATATCTCGGGAAATCCAGGCCAAATCTGCGCTTGAGGACGACCGCGGTTGCCTTCATCTGCTCCCAATCGATCTCTGGGCGGGGTTCCTTGAAGGCAAACACGATGATGTTGCCATCTGGCCTGACCTGCAGCGTCATGAGTCCATCTCCAAACACGTCGCGTATCTTGTCGAGGTGCCCGGCGCAGTCGTCCATGTCGCCACATAGATTGGTGACGAACACCCCTGCGCGGGAGAGGCAGCGATGGGCGTCCCGGTAGAACGCTATGGCGTCGAACTCCGGGGCGACGCCCACGCGATCACAGGCGTCCGCCAGGATCACATCCTTGGACCGCTCGAGACGCGCCACGTAGGCCGCGCCATCGGCACAGATCACGCGAAAGCGATCATCGTCCCGGGGTATGCGGAACGCCTCGCGGAGTGCGATGACATTGGGATTCACCTCGATGGCTGTGACCGCGGCGCGAGGTAGTCGCCGGTAGCAGAATTTCGCAAGCGAGCCGCCACCCAAGCCGAGTAACAGGATGCGGGCGGGTGCGCGATTGAAGAGCAGGAACGCCATCATCTTGCGCGTGTAGGCCAGACTCAGCTTGTCCGGATGCTCCAGATGCATAGAACTTTGTACCGTGTAGAGGTCAAACTGCAGGCGCCGTTGGAGCCCACTGTCGACGATGAACGGTTTGGCGTAGGTCCTCGCGAACAGGCGGTCCCACAGGGACTTCTGGCAACTGTCCAGCGGTTCCAAGAGGTGCAGCGTGTGGTTTTGTTCCGGGAACGGACTTTCCATCGCCAGCAGTCGCGGCGTTCGCGATTTCACGGCTTTTCACCGTCATGTGCCGGGGAGGGCGAGATCGCGGTGAGAATGCCCTGGAGGATTCGCGTAGGGCTCGGCGGGCAACCCGGTACTGCCACATTGACAGGAATGACGTTCGAGACACGTCCGAGACTGGCGTAGTTCTCGCCGAAGATACCGCCCGTGCAGCCGCAGTCGCCCAGGGCGACCACGAGCTTGGGATCGGGCGTGGCCTCATAGGTTCGACGCAACGCTTCCTCCATGTGTTTCGAGACCGGCCCCGTGACCAGCAGTAGATCGGCGTGCCGGGGACTGGCGACGAATCGAATTCCGAGCCCTTCGAGGTTGTAGAGGGGATTGTTGAGGGCGTGGATCTCGAGCTCGCAACCATTGCAGGAGCCTGCGTCGATGTGACGGATGCACAGCGCACGGCCGAGCACGGCACGAATGTGATCTTGCAGGCCGTCACGAATGCGCAGGCCGTCATCGGCCGGTGGCGGCGGCTCGGAGACGATACCGATCGATACAATCTGTCGCAGGGTTTTTAACATGAGGGCTTGCTACAGGTCATGGCCGCTGTAGGAGAAGTTGAAAGACTTGTTGATGAGCGGGAAGTCCGGGACGATGTTGCCGATGATGGCGTGCTCGAGCACGGGCCAGTTCTGCCACGACGGGTCGTGTGGGTGACAGCGGCGGATCGTTCCGTTGGGACCGGCTTCGAGCGCGATCCACACCGGCCCGCGCCAGCCTTCGATCAAGCCTGCGCCGTCTGCGCCGTCGGCGGGTATGTGCACCTGCGTACGATGCGATCCTCCTGGCAGCGCGCCCAGGATGTGCTGGATGAGACGACACGATTCGCGCAGCTCATCGAAGCGAACCGCGACGCGCGCGGCCACATCCCCCTCGCTGCGAACAATTTTTGTTACGGACAACTGCGCGTACGGCTCGCATGGCAGGTCGATTCGCAGATCGAACGCTTGCGCGCTCGCGCGACCGGCGAGCCCGGTGAGCCCAAGACGAGTGGCCAATTCGGCAGCGACCGTGCCGGCGCCGTTAAACCGATCGCGCATACCTTCATGCTCGTCGTAGATCGAGCGTAGTGTCAGCACTTCGCGCGCGATCTCCCGCAGGCACCTGTGAAGCGGCGGGAGGCCAGTTCGGGTGAGATCGCGCCGCGTACCGCCTGGCACGATGGCGTCCATCAGATAGCGCTCCCCGAGTGACTCCTGACTGGTGCGCAGGAGCTGTTCCTTCAAACGCGAGAATTGCATGAGGCCAAAAGCGAATCCCGCATCATTGGCGAGTGCACCCAGATCGCCCAGATGGTTGGCAACGCGCTCGATCTCCAGGTACAACGCGCGCAGCCACGCCGCGCGCGGCGGAATCTCATCGCCCGCAATGCCCTCTAGCGCCTGACAGTACGCCCAGGAAAACGCCACAGCCGAGTCCCCCGACACGCGCGCGGCAAGCCGGTGTGCCTCGAGAATCGGTAGTTGTGTGAAGCGTTGCTCGATACCCTTGTGCGTGTATCCCAAGCGCTCCTCGAGCCTCAAGACCTTCTCACCGACCACCGAGAAGCGAAAGTGCCCGGGCTCAATGGTGCCGGCATGCACGGGGCCGACCGCAATCTCGTGCACGCCATCGCCCTCAACGCGCACGAACTTGTAGGCCTCGATAGCCCTCTCGCCAGTCGTCCCCAACGGCTGTGGGTCGATCAGGGGCCGATAGCTGTCAGGCCAGGCCGCGTGGCGCAGCCATGGGCGCGTATCCGGATCGGTGGAGCGTATGCCTGAGAGATCTGCCATCGCACGTTGCATGCGCGCGGCGGCGGGAAACAGGTCTTCGAGTCCGGGGTACGGCGTGTCAGGATCTGCCACCGGCAGAGTCACTACGAGTCCCCTGCGCTCGGTCAGAAACGCCGCGCGAATCTGCGGCATCGTGCGCTCATCCCCGTTGGCCCACAGCGCCACGAGTCTCCCACTCGCGGCGGCCAGATCCTGCGCCACCAGCCGCCACTGCTCGTGCGAGACGGTGAGAGCCTGTAGGCCCGGGGCGCCGCGTAGCGCCTCGCTGCCTGCGAACCAGTCTTGCAGCGTCACCTCACTCACCTCCGATCAGGCGTGCCGCCGCGCGATACCAGTCCGCGAGGTACGGCGGAACGTAGAGGCCCAGCACAAGAACAATGGCCAGGTGGGCGAACACGGGCAGGAGTGCGGGCGGGTAAGGCAAGCGCTTCGCGGTCGTCTCACCAAACACCATGGGCTGTACGCGCCCGAAGATCGCCGCGAAGGCAACGCCGAGTGCCATGAGCAAGATCGGTGTTGCCCAAGGCTGTTCTCTCATTGCGGTGGTCAGGATCAGAAACTCGCTCGCAAAGACCCCGAAGGGAGGCATACCGAGGATCGCGAGAGAACCCAACATGAGGCCCCACCCGACCGTGGGGCTGAGCGTAATCAGTCCGCGAATGTTCTCCATGAGCTGCGAGCCTGCCTTCTGCGTCGCATGTCCCACCGCAAAAAAGATTGCCGATTTCGTGAGCGAGTGCACCGTCATGTGCAGCAGGGCGGCGAAGGTCGCCACTGGACCGCCCAATCCAAAGGCGAACGTGATGATCCCCATATGCTCGATCGAGGAGTAGGCGAAGAGCCGCTTGATGTCGCGCTGGCGCCAGAGGAGGAACACTGCCACCACGACAGAGAGCAGTCCGAAACCCATGAGCATCTGCGACGGAAGCTGCGAGTGCAGGGAACCCTCGACCAACACTTTGCAGCGTACGACGGCGTACATGGCCACATTGAGCAGGAGACCGGAGAGGACCGCGGAGATCGGCGTGGGGCCTTCCGCATGCGCATCCGGTAGCCAGTTGTGTAGCGGGGCGAGTCCCACCTTCGTGCCATAGCCAACGAAGAGGAACACGAACGCCAGACCTAAGACCGTCGGCTCGAGTTGCCCTTTGACGGCGTTCAGGTGCGTCCATAGAAGCGCGGTTACCCCTTCCGCCCCCAAAACTTTCTCAGCGGCAAAGTACAGGAGAATCGTGCCGAAGAGTGCCTGGGCAATACCCACACCACAAAGGATGAAGTACTTCCAGCCGGCCTCCAGGCTGGCCGGTGTGCGGTAGAGCGTGACCAGCAGCACGGTGGAAAGGGTCGCCGCTTCCATGGCGACCCACAGGAGCCCCATGTTGTTTGTCGTGAGTGCGATCAGCATCGTCGTCATGAAGAGCTGGTACATGCTGTGATAAAGGCGCAGCTGCGCTGCGCCGACACGCCCGTGATCCCTCTCCACGCGCATGTACGGGCGGGAGAAAAGCGATGTGGTGAGACCTACCAACGCGGTGAGCGTGACGAGAAAGACATTGAACGGGTCGATGAAGAACTGCTCGTGCGCCACGACGAGGTGGCCTTCGCGCACGACGCGCGCGGTGAGCGCGCAGGCGGCGAGGAACGTGACGAGACTGGCCGCAGCGTTCAGTTCGGGGGCCCAGCGCCGCGCTCCGAAGATGCCCAGGAGGAGCGCACCGCACAGCGGCGTACCCAGCAGTAGCAGAAACTCCACTTGTCAGTTCTCCTTCTTCGCGGGCGGCTGGCTTTCCTTGAGCGATTCGAGATGATGCAGGTCGAGACTGTCGAACTGCTCGCGGATCTGGAAGAAGAAGACGCCGAGGACCAGTACCGCGACGAGCACATCGAGCGCTACGCCAAACTCAACGATCATGGGCATCCCGTAGGTGGCGCTCATCGCACCGAAGAACAGTCCGTTCTCCATCGAGAGAAAGCCCACTACCTGCGACATTGCCTTGCGCCGCGTGATCATCGTGACGAAGGAGAGCAGGATCACGGCAACGGCGATGCCGATTGCACTTCGCGTGGCCGTGTTGGCGAGCGCCGAGATCGGCTGCGCCAGACCGAAGGCAAACACGACGACGAGGAGCCCGACGAGCATCGTGCCCGAGATGTTGAGAAGCGGTTCGGTATCCCAGTAAACCTGCAGGCGCCGGATGAGGCGGCGCAGAAGCCAAGGCAGCAGTATGACTTTGAGGGCAAGCGTCAGGCCGGCCGACAGATACAGGTGGCGCTCGCCGGTGCGCCAGGCAAGCAGGAGCGTTGCCACGAATAGCAATGTCCCCTGGATGGCGAGCAGGTTGACGAGCGTCACGATCCGCCGCTGCGCGAGCATCGCGAACGACAGCAGCAACAGCAGTGCGGCACAGAGATTCAACAACTGCAGGTCGAAGGGGGTTCCGGCCACGGCTCAACCTCCCAGGAGCAGGTGCACGAGCAGACCTAGCACGGCAAAGAGAAAAGCGATGGCAAGAAACTCCGGGGCGCGAAACACGCGCAGCTTGGCCGAGATCGTCTCAATGAAGGCCAGCCCGGCCCCGGCCACAGTGAGTTTTGCGGCGAGCAATGGAATCGAGGCAAGAAGCGCCACGGGACCGCTCTCGCCCGTCGAGATACCCCACGGGATGAACAGCGCAAAGCCGATGCAGGCATAGTTGAAAAGTTTGAGAGCGGCCGCCCATTCCATCAGTGCGAGGTGGCGCGCTGAGTACTCGAGCACCATTGCCTCATGAATCATGGTGAGCTCGAGGTGTGTCGACGGATTGTCGATCGGAATGCGCGAGTTCTCAGCGAGCAGCACCAGTGTGAACGCGACGGCCGTGAAAGCGAGGCTTGGATATAGGGCGAGCGTCTGCGTCGCGAGATTTTCGGCGATGGCCGGGAGTGCCGTAGTCGCGGAGATCATCGAGGCGACAAAAATGACCATCAGCAAGGCGGGCTCGGCGAGGAACCCCACCATCATCTCGCGGCGTGCCCCGAGCGTGCCGAAGGCGGTGCCAATGTCCATCGCGGCGAGCGACAGGAAGACCCGGGCCGTGGCTAGGAGCCCAACGAGTGCGATAGCGTCGGCCGCAATCGTGAAGGGTAGATGGGTGCCCATCGAGGGAATAATGCCGGCAGCGACCGCCATCGCACCGAACACTATGTAGGGCGCCACGCGAAAGAGCGGGGACGCGCTCTCGGCGATCACCGCGTCCTTGTGAAAGAGTTTGCGAATGCCGCGGTAGGGGAGCCAGATGCTCGGCGCGCGTCGGTTCTGGAGCCATGCGCGGCACTGGTTGACCCAACCCAGAAAGAGGGGCGCAGCCGTGAGGGCTGCGATCAGCTCGAGTGCCTGGGTTAGAATCTCCATCGGCTTCATAACATGAGCGCCAGGAGGCCGATGAGTGTGATGAAGCTATACAGGAGGTATGTCGAGATTCGTCCCTGCTGCAACCAGGCGAAAGCGTCCGCAATGCGTTGAACCAGGGCCCCGAGCGGCAGGTAGAGGCCCTGCCAGAGGCGATCAGCTACGATCACACGGTAGTGGGGCGCCCGGTCAAACGGTGAAGGCAAGTCGCGCGTCATGGCGAAGAAAGCACCAAAAATGTGACGGATCGGCTGTCCGAAGCCTTCGGCTGTATCCTGCATACGCGCAGTTAACCCTCCGAAGCCGCAATCCCAGGGGGCGGCGCGGCGCACGCGATGGTGATAGAAGCGGCGTACTGCGAACATCGTGATCAAGACGGCGGCCGCCAGCGCGATAAAGAAAACGGGCGCGGAATACGAGATCTGTCGACCGGGCACCGGCACGAGCAGCCACCAGGGAGCGGCGGTGCTCGGCAGCGAGTCACCACTTAACTGCTGCACGGCAATGCGCAGAGCGCCTATGACGTATGTTGGGAGCAGGCCCAATGCGAAGCAGCCGAGGGCGAGCCACATCAGACCTATACGTTCGAGCAGGCCTGCGTCGTGCGCGCCCGCCAGTGCAGGCTCGCGCGGCTGACCAAGGAAAATCACGCCGAAGAACTTGACCATAACGTAGGCGGCGAGGGCAGCACAGAGCGCGACGAGTGCGGCACCGAGGGGCAGCATCATGTTGATGAACGACCTGGGCACTTCGTGCGCGAACAGGAACGCCTGCAGGAGGAGCCACTCGGAAACGAAGCCATTGAGGGGGGGTAGCCCGGCCATGGCCAGTGCACCGACGAGGGTGAGCCACGCGACCCACGGCATGCGATGGATCAGGCCACCGAGGCGCCCGAGGTTGCGTTCGCCGGTTGAATGCAGAACCGCGCCCGTACCAAGAAACAACAGGCTCTTGATGCATGCGTGGTTGAGGCTGTGATAGAGAGCAGCGATTAGCGCCAGCGCAGCCAGCGAATGCATTCCCACGCCGTGGAACACGACCGCTAGTCCGATGCCGCTAAAAATGATGCCGAGGTTTTCGATCGATGACCACGCGAGGAGCCGCTTCATGTCAGTTTGGACCGCGGCAAAGACGACACCGTAGAGGGCGCTGAACAGCCCAACCGCGAGCAGCACGAGACCCCACCACCATTCGGGCTTTCCCAACAGATCGAAAGCGACCCGCAGTACACCGTAGACCGCCATCTTCAGCATGACGCCGCTCATGAGGGCCGAGACAGGTGAAGGGGCTGCGGGATGCGCCTCGGGAAGCCAGACGTGCAGGGGCACCAGCCCGGCCTTGGCACCAAAACCAACCAACGCGAGCAAGAAGGCAATGGCTGCCCACTGCGGCGCGAGATGCGCGCTGCGCATCGCATCGAAAGTGAACATCCAACTCCCTCCCTGCATCACCCCGAAACTCAGGAGTATCGCTATCGCCCCGAGATGCGCGATCAGCAGGTAGAGAAAACCCGCGCGCCGGATCTCGGGGATGCCGTGCTGAGTAGTGACGAGGAAGTAGGAAGACAGCGCCATGGTTTCCCACGCCACCATGAACGCGTACGCGTCATCGGCCAGCAGCACGAAACCCATGCTGGCAAGGAACAGGTGGTACTGAAGGCACATCAGCCCCGGCGCGGTCCCCTCACCGCGGCGGAAGTAGCCCGCTGCAAAGATGGAAATTCCCGCCGAAGCAGCCCCGAGCAGCAAGAGAAAGAGGCTCGCGAGCGCATCGCGTCGCACGTGAACGGGCAAGTCGGGAAGTCCGAACGGTAGGACGGCCTGTTCCGCAGGCATTGCGAGGCTCATCGCGGCCACCACCGCCAGGGCCACGCCACAGACGGCGCCAAGCGGAAAGAGCGTCCGTCCGACAAAGCCAAGGCTCATCGGGCGCAGCAAGCCCGCGAGGCCGATAAAGGCCCAAAGAGCGATGAGCGCAAGACAGGCGCCCAACGATGAGTCGACCATTGGCATCGCAGCGGGTGCTACTTGGATACGTGTTCGATTATAATGGCACTCAACGCATCCTGTCGCACTTACTTAAAGGACGGCCGTGGCTCTCGAAGACCGCACCGCACGACTGACGATCCTCATCGATCCGCGCAAGAAGGCTTTTTTCGAGCGCTTGTGTGCTGAGGAGGACGCGACACCCTCCCAGGTCGTGCGACGACTCATTCGACGCTACATCGAGGAGCGTACGGGACAGCCTTGGGCACCCCCTGAGGAAGCGCCCAAGCGAACGCCGCGGGGGACCCCACGGCGCGTCGGAAAGTCGTGAGACCCCGGGGTATCGCTAGGTCACGAGCCCCTTGCGCGCTCATACCACTCCGATTACCCTTTAATTATCCTAAGATGTAACTTCAATTCAAATGAAAAACACCGCGATCGTGCGGCTCGAAGAGCGCACCGCTCGTCTGACGATCCTGATCGACCCCCGCAAGAAAGTGCTGTTCGAGCGGCTTTGCGCTGAGGAGGACCTCACGTCGTCGCAGGTCGTGCGTCGCATGATTCGTGCGTACGTCGAGGAGCGCCTCGGTAAGCCCTGGGTACCGGGCGAGGAAGATCCCATCTCCGAGGGCCCGGTTGCGCGTGGCGGCGCGAACAAACGACGCACCTCGCGGACCTGAAGTCTGTGTTAGTGCATTCGGCATCCGCCCACGTGTAGCAACAGACGCCGGCGTGAACGCGCGAGCGAGCGAGTGCGCCCGACTGGGGCGCTAATTGATTTCGCCGATGCGCATGATCTCGCTCCACCGTGGCGTTCGGGTAAGACTGTCGAGTGGCAACTGCAGGAGTGCCTCGATTCTGCGTCTCAGCACGTCAAAGGTGTAACACGGTTCGCATGTTGAGCCCCTCAACGCCGTCCGATAACGGCCTGCGGGACACGGCAACTGCGTCCTCGACTTTGCGGGAGGGGCCCGAGCGGTCCCCGGGAGGCGCGCTCAGCGGTCAGCGTCATGACAGCTGACGTGATCTCTTCAGCAACCGCAACTCGAGTTGGTGTCGCCGCGGACGATGCGTAGCGCGCGATGCGGGTCACAGCTGAGCGGGCCGAATCTGAGCGACCCCCTAACCCTTCCGCGCCGAGCAGCAAGGCCTTCAAGAAGCCTTGCGCCCAGGATGCTTCGGGTGCGGTTTGGCGGTGCAGGCTCGGATTGAGTGGAGGCAACGAAGGTATGAAATTCGGGGGGGAGTCGCACAGTCCTCGATCGAGGTCCTCGAGGAATCCGACCACCAGTTCGATAAACCTGCGATACGCGCATTGCGAGTCGATTTTCGCAGCTACCTTCCAGCCAGTCTGTCCCCAAATCGGCGGCAGCCACGCACCGGGCTCTATCCTAACAGGCCACGTGAGCAACGCGACGAGGTAGCCTTCGAGCATGACAATATCCATCCCGCCGGGAGGCCATCCGTCTTGCGCAAGCCAAGCGCTCAGAGCTTCGCGGTCTTTGGGCGTGAACGTAAGCGCGCCCAACGTGTTTATCTTGGGCGGTTGGAGCACGGGCGGATCCGTTCGAGTATCACGCATTGCAATGGCGATGGCGGGCAAGCTGCCGTCGCAGTCGGACATGGATTCTTGCGCGGGCCAACATGGATGCCTCCGGAATAATGTTAAGACGTTACGCCGCACGCTGAGCGTCCCCCGGCGTCCGGTGGCGCGGTCCGCCCAGGCCAGGACGTATTCCATCGGGGCGGCATCTTAAGATGCTCAGCATTATAATCTAACGCGTATCCGAGTAGAATTTTCTGCCGCTCAAGATCTTACTCGATGGTACTACCCGCTTAGGTGTATTCTTAGTGATGTCCGTCGACTTGTCGTCCAGCGTACCCTTGGCGGCGAGATTGACGCGGCTCCTCGGCGGCGGCCTGATGGGAGGCGATTGAGGTGGCCTTACGTGCGTGGCTCGGCTGCGGCCCATCGAGATCCGGTACCCCGCATTTTTGCGCGCGCCTCGTCTCGAACTTGGAGCGACGGCGGCCCGGACAGGACGTCGCGTCCAACCGCGCGCGGCGCATAACGAAGCCGCCTCAGATTCGGCCCGGTGGTTGAACCATGGAGCCCGAGCTGTTTACCAAGCACGACTCGAGGACGCTGCTGGTCGATGCGGACGTCGCGCATGGCGCGCAGCTCGTCGAACAACTAAACCACGCGGGATTCAAGACGGACTTCGCGGCGAGTTGGGGCGTAGCACACACTGCCCTCAAGGCCAACTACTATCACTCCTGCATTGCGGTTGCTGAGCTCGATCTACTGATAGACCGCGAGCAGCTCGATGAGCTGCGGCGGGCAGCGCCGAGTGTCTGGATGATTGTCCTGAGTGATCACCCGCCCGAGCGGGCACAAAGGTTCGCGGGCCGCCAGGGCCTCGATGCGCTGCTGTCAGCGCCTTTTTCAATGCAGGATCTCACCTCGCGCCTCGCTGCGTTCTCGCTGCGGGCGCGACCGACATATTGAGAATGGCTTCACGTTCCACCTGACGATGATCGCCTCCAAATCCTCCTCGAGGACGGCGCTGACTTTGTTCAGCGTGGTGACTGGGCTGCGGATATCCTTCTGATCGATGCGTTCGACCGCGCCGGCGTCGCGCCGTCGCTTGTTTCGTGCGACTTTTATGCTCACGCCTTCCGTTGTTTGCGGCCCAATGGGTTACTCGTGATGAATCTGGCAGGTGAGCGCGCCTCAAGTTCTACCAGAATGCGCGCACCACTGCGTGCCTTGAGGTGCTCAATCAACCAGCGCCCTGCCGGTCCAGGTGGCGCATCATTGCGGTACACCGCTCGCATCGGCATCAATGGCTTCAGATTGCTTGGCAGTTCGATTCGAATGATGCGCAGCTTTTTGCTGGCAAGATCGTCCTCGACCATGAATCGCGGCATGTTGCCGAACCCGAAGCCGGCGCGCAAAAAAGCGTGCCGGGCTCCCATATCGGCCAGCCGCCAAGCGTTTTTTGAGAACACGCCGTAGCTTTGTCCTTTGGACAACGTCGATCGATCGGTCAACACGAGCTGCACGTGTTGCTGCAACTCGGACTGAGGAATGATGCCTTTGTACGACGCCAATGGATGCGTCGGCGCAACGACCGTTACCAGCGGTACGTCGAGCAGCGACTCGCTGTGCATGGTTTCTGGAAGCACGGGCAATGAGCCGACGATTCCGATCTGGCAGGTTCCCTGGAGGACCGGCTCGATGACAGCGCCGAGCACTTCGACAAACAGCCGCAGCGGCGTGTGCGGAAACTTGTCGCGAAACCTGGCCACCGCGTCGATCAACTCGCTCATCGGAAACATCACGTCAATCGAGAGGGAGAGCTCCGGCTCGAGCCCTTCGCGCAAGGTTTTCGCTCGAGCCTTGAATCCGTCAATCTGATCGGCAACCGCACGCGCATTCTGCAGCAACGCGCGTCCGTCCTCCGTGAGCGTCGGATAGCGCGCGCTGCGATCGAACAAAGTTACGCCGAGTTGCCCTTCGAGATTCGCCAAGGTCTGGCTGACGACGGATTGCGCCCGCCGCAGCTTGCGACCGGCGGCGGAAAAGCTCCCTTGCTCGGCGGCGGCGATGAAGGTGCGGAGCTGATCCAGGGTCACTGCGTCGAGCATGATGTATCTCGAAAAACGATGGATGACATCGAATAATATAGGCTTCAAAGATGGACGTCGGAAGCCTACCTTGTCCTCCAGCAACAAACTACTTACTGGAGAACAGCATGTCGAACACCCAAAAGATTATCGCCGTTGCCGGCGCAACCGGTCAGCAAGGCGGCGCCGTTGTGCGCGCACTGCGGGCGAGCGGTCGATTCAAGGTGCGCGCACTGACGCGCAATCCGGCGAAGCATCCGCAGCTGGCCGACGAAGTCGTGCACGCGGATCTGAGCCGTCCGGAAACACTCAAAGCCGCGTTTGCCGGAGCACACGGGGTTTTTATGGTGACCAATTTCGGGGAAGCGGGCACGGACGAGCCCAGGCAGGCGCTCGCCGCCGTACATGCAGCGAAAGATGCCGGCGTGCAGCACTTCATCTGGTCGACGCTGCCGAACGTGGAGACGATCAGCCGCGGCGAGCTTGATGTTCCGCATTTCACGAACAAGGCAAAGGTCGAGCGCATCGTGACGGAAGCCGAATTCGCGCACCACACCTTCGTCATCGCGCCGTTCTACTACCAAAACCTGCTCGGCGTAATGGCTCCGCGGACGCAACCGGATGGGGCGGTCGGTTGGGCGCTGCCGCTCGATCCCCAGCCGCGCGTCATTCACATGGGCGACATCACCGAACTCGGTCAGGTCGTGGCCGGTGCATTCTCGCAGCCGGAACTCGCGGGGCACGGCGAACATTTGCCGCTGGTCGGCGACTTCCTCAGCTTCAACGAGATCCTCGTCACGCTGAATCGACAGGGTCACAACTTTTCGTTCAAGCAAGTCCCGAAAGAACTTTTCGCCGGCTGGTTCCCAGGCGCCAAGGAAATCGCGGAGATGCTCGCGTACTTCGAGGCCCATACCTACCTGGGTGCGGATTCGCGCGACGCAATTGCGCTGGCCAACAAAGTCGCCGGCCAACAGCCGACGAAGTTTGCTGCTTGGGCTCGGGCGAACATCTCAATCCCGGCAGCAGCATGAAAAACATGACTCTCCGAAAGAGAAACGCCATGAACGCCTCAGGCGCTGAACTTGCAAACCGCCTTTCGCCCGACGCATCGGTCGCGCCGCGTAGGATTGCTCGCCATGTGCACGGGCGTCAGCACGGCCCGATCAAGCGCCTGGTAGGTCCATCGGACATCGGCGAATTGATCAAGCCGTTCGTGTTTCTTGACTACGCCAATGTGCCACCGGCAGATTCGATGTTCGGGATCCATCCGCATTCGGGCATTGCCACGCTGACCGTCGTCATCAGTGGCGCGTTGGTTTACGAAGATACGACCGGAAAGTCCGGCTCGGTCGGCGCAGGTGGATTGGAGTGGATGAAGGCCGGCGGAGGCGTGTGGCATGACGGCCACCCCGTCGGCTCGGAGCCGCTCCGGCTCTATCAGCTTTGGGTGGCTCTGCCACCGTCCGAGGAGAATGCGCCGGCTGAAAGCCAGTACATTGCGGCTGAGGACGTCCAGCAGGAAGGCCCGGCGCGCGTCGTGCTCGGCCAACTCGGCGAGGCCACCAGTGCGATTCGCTCGCCTCCGGGAATCAACTATCTTCACGTCAGGCTCAACGACGGCCAGCACTGGCGCTATACGCCACCGGCCGGACACACGGTTGCCTGGGTGTCGGTCTACGAAGGCGAGCTGTGGACGCCGGAAGCCGTCGCTCCGGGAACGTTGGCCGTGTTCGATGAATCCAACGCGGCGATCGACTTCATCGCAAACGGCGACACGTCGTTCGTGCTCGGATCGGCGATCAAGCACCCGCACGACCTGGTGACCGGCTACTACTCCGTGCACACAAATCGAAATGCGCTCGATCGCGGCGAAGCGGAAATCCGCCGCATCGGCGCAGGGCTGCTCGCTTCGGGCCGATTGCGCCAACCTATCCCTCTCTAGTGCCAGTCGCCCCTGCCTCGCCAAATCTGGCAAATGGCATTACAATGAGTGCCAAATTGCAGAATAGGCTCTAGCCCCATGACGCCGAGCGTGATTTCAGTTTTGGGTGGCCAGCAGGTGTTCGGTGCGCGCGCCGCGCGCGTGGACCTTCTCGAGGAAGTCGAGCGTGGCTTGCCGGTGCGTGCCTACGAGTTCGTCACTGAGGCGCTGGAGTTAACGCCCGTCGAAGAGGACCGACTCTTGCAGGTGAGCTTGCGAACACGTGCTCGCTGGAAGAAACGGGCTCGACTCGATGCGGCGACCTCTGATCGGCTGGTGCGCCTGGCGCGGATCTTGGCGCTCGCTGTGTTTGTCCTTGAGAGTCGTGTAAATGCCGTGGCTTGGCTGCGCGAGCCCAGTCCGGCGCTAGGAGGGCGTTCGCCTCTTGCCGCAGTCGCCAGCGATCCCGGAGCCGAGAAGGTCTCGAACATGCTCTATCAGATGGAGCATGGGGTCTATGCGTGACGCTGACGGTTTTCCGGCTCGGTAAGCACATCTACCGAGACCAACTGTTCAGCGGGCAGGGCGGTCTCTACGCGAGTGGACGATGGACACCCAGGGGTCGGCCGGTCGTCTACACCTCGGCCAGTATCTCGCTGGCTGTTCTGGAGTACACCGTCAATTATCGTCGCCGTGGCTGGGTTCCGGCCACGGTTCTGGGTCGTGCGGTGATTCCGGCAAGCGTGAGTGTTGAGGCAGTTTCGATCGATGAGTTGCCTGCCAACTGGTTTGCCGCGTCGCCCCCGCCACAATTGCAGGTGCTCGGCGGCGAGTGGCTGGAGCGAGGTGAGACTGCGGTACTAAAAGTGCCTTCGGCGATCGTGACCGAAGAATGGAATTATCTGCTGAATCCGCTCCACGCGGATTTTCGGAAACTTCGCATCACTGCTTCGAAGCCTTTCGACTTTGATCAGCGTGTCGCACGATCCCGGAAGAAATGAGTCGCCTCGTGCGACGTCGGAATAATCAATCCGCACGCGGTTGCTTGAAAGCTCTCACTCTTTGCGCGGAGATCCTCAGCGAGTCCGGCACTTTCGTGTTCGCCGGATACTCGACCCGGACAATCATCAGCCGGTCAGTGTGCTCAGCCAGGCGGGAGGTATACCGGATCGTCACCGGATAGGGTGCATCTCTGCCGTCATATCTTTCCGCGTCGGTGTCTCGAAGGCATTCCAATGCCTGGCGTATATGCACGTCAGGTGAGCTGCCCGATGTCAGGTATTGACATAGTCGCTCGCCGGGTTGGTAGCCGCCGCTCTCGCATTTGTGGTCGCGGGTGAGCACCACCTGGTGCACCAAGTGGTCGTGCGACGAATTGGCGAATTGTGCGATCTGACTGCAAATATCGGCGGCGCTCGCAGGTACGGACGCGCACCCTGCAGTTGCCGCGGCTATGGCCAGCAATGTATTCCTGGTAGGACTTTTCATCGAAGACCCCCCGCCAAATCTGGCGCCTCCATCCTGAAGTGACGTTCGCCCTATTATTGCAGAGTTGGCCGCTCGGAGGCAGTCCCGTCCCCGCCTTAAGTCAAAACGTATACCGCGCCCCTATCCGGAAGTAGCGGCCGATGATGCCGGCCTGGTGGTAGGTCGTGTTGAAGTTGACCCCGGCATAGTCGGCCGGATCGATGGGCGGTTTCCGACCGGCGATGTTCTGGATGGCGGCGCTGACCTTGAAACCCTTGCCGACCTGGACCTCACCGGTCATATCAAAGTAGATGAACGACCCGATGTGGCAGCCCGCCGGGAAGGGCGTCCCCAGGGCCGTCGTGTACAAGCACGCGCTAGTGGTGGAAGCGCTTCCAGTCGCGTCCACGCCCGTCTCGTCGAACCCGCTCACGTAGTATCCAATGATGCTGGCGGCGACAGGCCCCTGCTTCCACGTGTTGGTCCAAGTAGCCCGCTGGCGCGGTGTGCCTGCACCCGAGGACAGAATGTAGGGCGCCTGGGTGCCGACGAACGAGAGCACCGTGCCGTCCGGCTGTGTCAGCTTGAAGCTGAGAATGTCGGTCCAGCTGGCCTGGCTGATCCAGCGGCCCGGCCCGATATCCAGTTGCACCCGCGCGTCTACATCCACGCCGTCGGTTTCTTCCGAGTTGGCGTTGATATAAGGCGCGGCGACGGTGATGGGCCGCGGCGGCAGATTCGGGAAAGCCGGGTCGGGGTTGTCAGGAGTCACCGCGGACCCCGGCGGCAACGGGGCACCTGCGTAATACGCCGCGAGTACCGCCCCGGGAAAGGACGGGATGATGACTCCGGTCTTTTTGATCAGGTAGTAATCCGCGGAGAGGCTCAACGCAGGCAGTGGGTCGAAGACGAACCCGGCGGTCACGTTGTGCGACTTTTCGGGCTTCAAGTTCGGGTTCGCTGCGGTAATCTGTCCCACGGTGTATTGCTGTACGTACCCGTCGGGGATTCCCCCCACCGAGTGGGCGGCCTGGAAGGCCGGTGGCGGTATGTAGGGGAAGAATAGTTCGGAGTAGCTCGAGCCGTTCTCGGCGAAACTCGGCGCACGGAATCCACGCGAGTACGTGGCGCGCAACGCGAGCGGCTCAAAGGGCTTGAACCGAACTCCGACTTTCGGGGTGACGGCACTGCCGAAGTCCGAATAGTGATCGTAACGGCCCGAGCCGATCACTTCGAGTGACTTGAATATCCGCGCATCGAGCTCGGTGAAGAATCCCGCCACTTCGCGCTGACCGACCGTCTGTGTTACGCCGAGCCCCTGGTAGTCCAGGCTCGAGTTGATGTTGGGATCGGAGCTCGATTCGCGCCGCCATTGGACACCTAACGCGATCTTGAGCTGCCCGCCGGGCAACTCTGCCAGCAGCTTGGAGGCGCTCGTGTCCAGCGCGTAGAGGTCTGTAGTCGAGGTCTTCTGCGCTTCTGGAAAGAGCGCGGCGTTAGTGGCCGCCGAATTCCCCGCCGGGTTTATGAAGTCATAGGAACCGTTGGTGACGTCATTGATCAACTGCCTGTAACTGAGGAGACCCGTATTATCGAAGTCGAGCGACGAGTGGTTGATGATGAGCGCACCGTGGTATTGCCAGTTACCCGCCTCACCATCTACCCCCGCCACGGTGCGGAACACGTGGTTGGTCGTCGTGAGCCTCGGGATTTGCGGGAAGGCAAAATTGAGCAGCGCATAAGGGCAATTACTGGCTGACGCACAAGCCGCATTGGCGAACGGATTATTGGGATTGAGCGCGCCCGTCGGCAGGAGCGGCGGCAGTGCGATGGCGTTCGTATTGTGTGGGATGCTGCTCTGGATCTGCGGGTAAGTCAGATCCGAGACCACATCGTCCTGAAAGAACCCCGCGCTCAGGTATACCTGCGCGGCATCTGTCAGCTGTACGGTCAGGCGGCCATAGAGGTTGATACGCTCTTGTTGTGGCTGGTCGTCAAAACTGAGGAGGGTCGTCTGCTTGCAGTACACATTGCCGGCGGCATCGGTTGCCTGCAATCCCGCGGGACACGGACGCAACGGCTGCGAAACCGCTCCGGGGTTGGGCACGCCCGTGGTCAGATCAGGTTGTCCATTTGGCAATGTGCCTGTGACAGTGCCGGGAGTGGCACTTCCGTAGATCGTGCCAGAGGGAAACCCCGACGGCTGGGGGTTCAGATTGTTGCCGCCGATCGGCGTGAGATCGTTGGTGTTGAACGGAAAGCCTCGCTCACCCACCCGGATAGCCCCATCCTTCTCGTACTCGAGATTGAAGTAGGCGTTGAAACGATCTCCCGAATGCAGATCGCCGCTGCCCACTGTAAGCGTCCCACGCCGCATGGTGCCGTCACCATGGCTGGACGTGCCCACCTCGGCGCTGGTTTGCAAGCCGGTGAACGTCTTCTTCAAGATAATGTTGACGACGCCCGCGATGGCATCCGCGCCGTAGACCGAGGAGGCACCGTCCTTCAGCACCTCGATGCGGTCGACCACGTCGAGCGGAATGGTGTTCAGATCCACGAATGTGCGCTGCCCGTCATCCGCCAGCGGATAGTTGGTCGCACGGTGTCCATCGATCAGCACGAGAGTGGAGTTGACCGTCATGCCGCGTAGTGAAACTCCGGCGCCGCCGGCGGCCGCGCCCACGAATGATGTAGGTAGGGTACCGCTGTTGTCCGCGGTGAGTGTCCGCACGATGTCGGTGGTGCTGGTTAGTCCGCTTTGCGCGATGTCTTCGGCACTGATCACCGTCAGAGGGGAGGGCGTCTGTATGTCGGTCCTCGGCACGAAGGAACCCGTGACAATCACAGTTTCGAGCTGATCCGTATGTTCTTCGGCTGGGGCGGCGGGGACAGGCAGGCCAAGCCAGGCCCACGCCAGGAAGGCAATTCTGCGAAGGCGCCGTACGCGGACTGCTGACTCTTCTGAGTATCCACTCATGGATTGCCTCCAAGAATGTCCGAACGACGGGATAATAACCCCATCAGCCATTTCAGCGGGCTCGAGATCGGCGTATTGTTTCGAGCGCGCCATTGAGCCCGCAGCCGGTCGGAGCCCGGCCCAGATGTCCGAGCCCCAACCTATTCGCCTATTGAGCGTCGAAGACCACCCGGTTTTTCGCGAGGGGTTGAGTACCATCATCGGATCTCAACCGGATATGCGTCTCGTCGCACAGGCCGCAAATGCTGTAGAGGCCCTGATGGAGTTTCGTCGCCATCGGCCCGACATCACTTTGATGGATCTGAGGCTTCCCGGCAGCGATGGAACCGACCTGCTGGTGACCCTCCGGGGAGAGTTTCCCGATGCCCGGATCATTATGCTGACCTCAACCGAGGGCGACGGAGAGATCCAGCGCGCAATGCGTGCCGGCGCTGCCGCCTACGTGCTGAAGAGCGTGCCCAAGAACGAGCTGTTGACGGCGGTGCGAAGCGTTCATGCGGGCCGCCGCTATGTGCCTCCGGAGGTGGCCGCTCGTCTTGCCGAACATCTTGGCGACGAGAACCTGACGCCTAGGGAGCTCGATGTGCTACGCCTGATTCGCGACGGGTTTCGCAACAAGCAGATCGCGGACCAGCTTTCCATCGCTGAGGGCACGGTCAATTTCCACATCAAGAACCTCGTGGACAAGCTCGGCGCGAATGATCGGGCCCACGCGTTGACCATCGCCTTTCGCCGTGGCCTGTTGCAGCTGTAGTCGACTTTTCCACCTGCAGAAAACTTCAGGCCGGGAGCCCGAGTATTTGCTAGGCCGTACCTGTATAGGGCGGGCTACAGTGGAAGGCACGGGACACGGACAGAGACAGAGATAAAGAGATGTGCGCTCGGGTCCTCTGGATGCTCATCGTCGCCTGGGTTGCAGCGAGTTCCGCCTGGGCGCTCGATCCGACCAGGCGGCTGTCCCAATATGCGCACACGAGCTGGCGCAGCAGTGATGGCTACTTCGGTGGGTCCGTCCCCACGTCCATCGCACAAACGCAGGACGGCTTTATCTGGATGGGGACGACCAGCGGGCTGATCCGGTTTGACGGAGTCCTGTTTACGCGTTGGTCCCCGCCGGACGGACAGCCGCTACCGCTGCCGATTTACAGTCTGCTTGCCGCCAAGGACGGCAGTCTCTGGATGGGTGCCGAAGGCTATGTCGCTCACTGGGAGAGCGGCCGGCTGACCCGTTATGCCATGGGCTCTTTCAGTGTTTCCGCCATCCTCGAAACAAACGATGGGACAATTTGGTTCACTCGCGCTGGAGGTGGCAAACCGGGTGGCCTGTGCCGATTGGAGCGGGGCGCGTCACATTGCTACGGGGCATCAGACGGGATCGAGGGTTTACAGGCGGACGCGCTCGCTGAGGACGGTGCGGGCAATCTTTGGGTCGGCGGCGATGCGTCCGTCGTCCGTTGGACTCCGGCCGCCCACATAGCGTATCCACTGCCCCAACTCCAATCCGTTATAGGCGCTGGAGTGACGGCCCTGGAGCCGGCGCCCGACGCAAGTGTGTGGGTGGGCATAGTGAACGTATCCGGGCGAGAGCTGGGTCTGCAGCGCTTGGCTGCCGGACGTATGCAGCCTGTAGTTGCCGGCAAACTCGATAGCAGCACCTTGCCCGTGTCTGCGCTTCATTACGATGGCGCAGGCAGTCTGTGGGTGGGTACGATCAACCAAGGCATCTATCGCATACATGGGGAAACCGTCGATCAGTTTCGTAGCGTAGACGGGCTCTCTGGCGACTATGTCAATAAGTTTCTCGAGGATCGCGAAGGCACACTCTGGGTCGCAACCTCCCGCGGCCTCGATGCCTTTCACGACCGTGGGGTCGTGACGCTGTCTACTCGCGAAGGACTGGGGTTGGATCAAGTGGATTCGGTGTCAGCCGCGCCCGATGGCACAGTCTGGGTCGGAGGGGAGCAGGGACTTGATGAAATCCGCGACGCCGGTGTGACTTCGATCCATTTGCCGGGCCGCGAGATCACCTCGGTACTCGAGGATCGCACCGGCACCTTGTGGGTTGGTATCGACAACACCCTGACATTCCGGAACCAGGGCCGGTTCGAGCGCATTGAGATTCCCGACGCCCAGCCGAAGGAGATTGTCACGAGCCTTGCCGAGGACGTGAACGGCAACGTTTGGGCCGAGATCCGCGGCAACCCTTCGAGGCTCATCCGCATTCAGGACCGGAGTGTCCGTGAAGTCTTCGTGGAACCGCGCGTTCCGGCAGCTACGAGACTGGCGGCCGATCCCGAAGGCGGAGTGTGGCTGGGATTGAGAGACGGCAACCTGGCGCGGTTCCGGAACGGTATCGTCGAGACTTTCCCCTTCAAACGTGACTCCTCGGCGGCGGCTCTTCCTGCCCCCATTGCGCAACTCGCCGTAAGGCACGATGGCTCCGTATTGGCGGCCGCGTCATTCGGACTGCTGGGCTTGCGCCAGGGGACGCTAAGACTCATGACTGTCAGCAATGGTCTCCCATGCGATCGCATTGATGCGGTCGTGGAGGATAACCACGCGACAGTCTGGCTCGCCACGCCATGCGGGCTGCTTGGGCTCGCTCCCGAGGAGGTAAATGAGTGGTGGCGTAATCCCGAGGTCGTTGTTCATCCCCGGATTCTCGATTCGTTCGACGGTTGGGAGCCCGGAGAGGTCTCTTTCCAACCGGCGGCGCGCTCTGTCGACGGACGTTTGTGGTTCGCCAACCAGAGTGCAGTGCAAGTGGTCGATCCAGACCGCCTGCCGCACAACACACTGCGTCCGCCCGTGCAGATCGAGGGGATCGTAGCTGATCGCAGGGAGTTTCCCCTTGAAGCCGGCCTGCGGCTACCCCCTCTCACTCGCGATCTGCAGATCAGCTACACCGCGTTGAGTTTGGTAGCGCCACAGAAAGTGCGCTTCCGGTACCGATTGGAGGGTCACGATCCGGATTGGCAGGATGCCGCTACCCGCCGGCAGGCGTTCTATAACGATTTGCCACCCGGGGACTACCGCTTTCGCGTGATTGCCTGCAACAACGACGGCGTATGGAACGACGCAGGCGCCTCGATCAGCTTCACTATTGCACCTGCCTGGTACCAGGCAAAACTGTTCCGGGCTGCGTGCCTCATCTTCGCTATTCTGGCCCTTTGGGCTGCGTACCGGCTGCGAGTCCGCCAGATACAAGCCGCCGCCGCGACGCGGTTTAACGAAAGGTTGGCCGAGCGCACGCGCGTCGCGCGTGACATTCACGACACGCTTCTTCAGACAATCCAGGGCAGCAAGATGGTCGCCGACGACGCGCTGGAGCACGCTGCCGACCTTGGGCGGTTGCGAACTGCAATCGAGCAGCTCGCCAACTGGCTGGCGCGCGCAACGCGAGAAGGGCGCGAGGCCCTCAATTCGCTGCGCGCTACCTCGGCCGAAGGTCCCGATCTCTTGGAAGCCTTGAAACGTGTTGCTGAGGAGGAAACAGGTGCCAGCTCCTTGAGCGTAACCTGCACGAGTACCGGCGAGCCCAGGTACATTCATCCCATCGTCGCGGACGAGGTCTATCACATCGCCCATGAAGCGGTCCGCAACGCCCGCACGCACGCCAGAGCGAGCAAACTGCTCCTCGAGTTGGAGTATGGGCAGCGGCTCATTCTGCGGATCACGGATGATGGTGTTGGTATGGACTCTGCCCTCCTGGAGCATGGACGACCAGGGCATTTCGGGCTTCAGGGGATGCGCGAGCGCGCTGCCCACACAGAAGGCAAGCTCACCCTCACGAGTGCACCAGGTGCCGGAACTGTGGTTACGCTGATCGTTCCCGGAGGGATCGCATTTCAGACCGAGCAGTCCATGCTCTTCTCGCGACTTCGAGCACCACCGAAATAATCACCTGCAGAAATGTCCAGGCTTGCAGCTGAGGTTATTTGAGGCGCGCACTCGCTGTGCTCCCCATACGCTCATCACCCATAGTTCCGACAAGCGGGTGATCAAGCCATGCAACAGCCTGACAAACTCACGGTCGTCAGCGCGCACCGCGACCCCTTTCTCCCGGCTGTCGCGCAGATAAGTTCGACAGGGCCACGTGAATGGATGCACCACGTAATCGCGCTGCTCGATACAGCTGTCGGTCAGCTGGATGACGAACAGGCGGTTCATGGCACGATACTTGAAGCCGCCTCGTTGTTGCGCAAGCAGATTGATCCCAAAGTCGCGGGAGCGGCCTCAGACATAAGACTGGGCCTGCTGGCTTGGCAGGCAAGCAAAGTGCGGGCCTATATCGATAGTCATATCACAGGTCCGATACTCGTCGCGGATTTGTGCGTGCTCGTTCGACTCAGCGAAGCGCATTTCTCGCGCGCCTTCAAGCGCACATTCGGCAAGTCACCTCATGCCTTCGTGATCGGCAGGCGCGTCGAGTTGGCGGCTCAACACATGCTGCAGACTGCAGCGCCTTTGAGCGATATTGCGCTTCGATGCGGCTTTACCGACCAGCCACATCTGTGCAAGCTCTTTCGACAGGCAATGGGGCACACCCCGGCGGCCTGGAGACGTGAGCACAGCAGTGTGTGTGGATAAGATCCAACGTTCTATCGACCTGCCAACACAACACGCTGGAATACCGCTTCGAGGCGAGGCCACATCCCCCATACAGGGTATATCGCCAGCGTGTTTCATCGCAGACGATACCGGTGTGTTGTGACCGATGGAGCTGCCAATATGTCTGTGAATCAACCTGTGCGTCGTATTGCAATCGTCGGTACCGGGGTGATCGGCGCAAGCTGGGCCGCGTACTACCTCGCTCGCGGATTCGATGTAGTTGCGACTGATCCCGGACCGCAGGCGGAAGCGAGCCTCCGCAAGTATGTCGATGATGCGTGGCCATTGCTTACGCAGGTCGGTCTTTCTCCGGGCGCCTCGCGTGAGCGGCTGACGTTCAGCCCCGACATGAGTCGCGCGCTCGCTGAGGCTGACTGGGTGCAGGAGAACGCACCGGAGCGGCCCGATTTCAAGATCAAGCTGTTCGCGC
>JAQGOE010000294.1 GCA_028293725.1 Gammaproteobacteria bacterium
TTTCCCGAGGGGCTCGGGTCGTAACAACTGCTGGTCAGTGCGTAGTCCACGCCTAATTCCAAACCCCGCGCAATGATTTGGGCCTTGCTGAGGTGGATCAGTGGCGTGTGGATCTCGAGATGTTGGCGACCCTCGACACCGGCCTTGGTGGCGAGATTCGCCATACGCTCGTAAGCCTCAATGTACTCCGGGCGGCAATCGGGATAGCCGCTATAGTCGAGGGCATTGACGCCGATAAAAATGTCTTGTGAGCCCAGCGTCTCAGCCCAGGCGAGTGCGAAAGACAGGAATACGGTGTTGCGCGCGGGCACATAGGTGACCGGGATGCCCTCGGACATGGACTCTATGGCACGCCCTTTTGGTACCGCGACGTTCTCAGTGAGTGCCGAGCCGCCCCACTGGCGGAGGTCAATATCGGCGATGATATGTTTGTGGACGCCGATTTTTCCGGCGACGCGCTGAGCCGATTCAAGCTCTATGCTGTGACGTTGCCCGTAGCGAAATGACAAGGCATAGAGTTCGAAATGCTCGGCTTTCGCGATGGCCAATGTGGTCGTCGAATCAAGACCACCGCTCAACAACACGACCGCTGGGCGAGATAGGGTCATCGGAGCGTCCGGAATCCGAATATAGGTACTGGCGTGAAGTCCAGCCTACCTACGAAAGTAAGTGACTGAATTCAAACGCGAAAGATTGGAGCGGGAAACGAGACTCGAACTCGCGACCCCGACCTTGGCAAGGTCGTGCTCTACCAACTGAGCTATTCCCGCATCTCGAGCAAGCAGGGGCGGAATTGTATGTCCAAGCCCCGCGAAGTCAAGGCTCCTCTTATCGCTTGAGCTCAGGCCACGCCGCGCGCAGATACGCCACCATGGAAATCAGGGTAGCCGCCGCCGCCAGCTCGGTCATCACCACCCCGAGCCAGTAGATCGGCAACCCCAGCAGATCCCAGCGGAACAGCATCATCGAGAGGCCGACGATCTGCAGGATCGTCTTGTACTTGCCGATCTGGGAGACCGCGACCTTGCGCCGCTGGCCGATCTCAGCCATCCACTCCCGCAAGGCCGAGATCGTGATCTCACGGCCAATAATGACGATGGCAGTCAGCACAATGATGGGCCGCGCGTCCTTGCTCACCAGCAGCACCAGGGCTACCGCGACAATCAGCTTGTCCGCGACAGGATCGAGAAACGCCCCCAGCCGGGAGGTCTGCCCCAGGCGCCGCGCCAGATAGCCGTCCAACGAGTCCGTAATGCCGGCAGCCGCGAAGAGCAGCCCTGCAGCGGGGTCCGCCCATGGATACGGCATGAGAAACAGCAGAACTATGAGCGGAATCGCGGCAATGCGAATCCACGTCAGGGTATTCGGGACGTTCCAAATCATCAGGGAGCAGGTAAAGGCGTGTCAGGCACCTGGATGCAGGTGATCATAAAGGCTTCGCGCCAAGGATGCCCCGATTCCGGGGACCTGCTCGAAGTCCGCGACTCCCGCGCGCATCACACCCTGCAAGCCGCCGAAGTGCTTGAGCAGCTCACGCCGCTTGGCCGGCCCCAGTCCGGGCACCACTTCGAGCACTGATTCGTTATAGCGGCGGGCACGCTTGCGCCGGTGGCCCGTGATGGCGAAGCGGTGCGCCTCGTCACGAATACGCTGGACGAGCCGCGACGCCGGCGAATGCGCCTCAGGTATCCGAGGGGCCGCTGCACCAAAGATGAACAACCGCTCTTGTCCGGGTTTCCGGTCAGGCCCCTTGGCCACACCCACCAGGGTGATGTCGCCGAAGCCCAAGGCCGCGAGCGCTTCATGCACCTGCCCGATCTGTCCGAGTCCGCCGTCGATGAGTAACAGATCCGGCGCCGGCACCTCGCCTGCCCGGATGCGCGTGTACCGCCGGTCGAGCGCCTGTCGAAGCGCCCCGTAATCATCGCCAGGGGTTACGCCGGTGATGTTGAATCGCCGATACTCCTTCTTCAGCGGACCTTCAGGACCGAACACCACGCAGGAAGCCACGGTACCCTCGCCGCCGGTGTGACTGATATCGAAACACTCGATACGCGCTGGAGGCTCGGGCAGATCCAATTCGGCCGCGAGCGCCGCGAGCATTTCATCCATGCCCTGCTTCTGCGCCACCCGCATCCGCAGCCCCTGCGTCGCGTTCTCCAGCGTCATATCAACCCAACGGACACCGAGCCCGCGTACCGGGCAACGGACTTCCACAGAATGACCTGCGCGAGTGGCGAGCGCCTGCCCGAGTGATTCCGCGTCGTCGAGCTTGCGACCGAGAAACACCTCCGGAGGTGGATCCTGGGTCGCGTAGTACTGCATGACGAAGGATGCCAACGCCTCCTCCGGCTCCGCCAGGGCGGCACGCGGGAAATAAGAAGACGTACCGAGATTGCGCCCCCCACGCACCAACATGACACTCACCGCATACTCGCCCGGCTCGCCGACGATAGCGAACACGTCGACATCGCGCTCTCCTTCGGCCGTAACGATCTGCTGCGCCTGAATGCGTTTCAGGGTCGCGAGCTGATCGCGAATCTGCGCCGCTCGCTCAAATTCGAGCCGGCCGGCCGCCTCCTCCATGCGACCCTGCAGCTGTGCGTTGACTTCGTCGCTGCGGCCTTCGAGAACTTTCACCGCGGCCTCGGTGTCCTGTCCGTAGTCCTCGCGTGAGATCAGCCCCACACAGGGCGCCGAACAGCGTCCAATCTGGTGCTGCAGGCACGGCCGGCTGCGATTGGCGAAAAAACTGTCCCGGCAATTGCGGATCCGAAACAACTTCTGCAACTGGTTGAGACTGTCACGCACCGCGCCCGCGTTGGGAAACGGCCCGAAATAGCGCCCTGGGGCGCTGCGTGAGCCGCGATAGAAGGCGAGCCGCGGGAAATCGTGTCCAACCTCGAGATGCACGTACGGAAAGCTCTTGTCGTCGCGCAGAACGATGTTGAAGCGCGGCTTATGAGCCTTGATGAGGTTGTATTCGAGCAGCAGCGCCTCGGCCTCGGAGTTGGTGACCGTGACCTCGATGCGGGCGATCTGCTGAACCAGCGCCTGGATTTTCGGAACGACGTTGCTGGGATTGAAGTACGTAGTGACGCGGTCTTTGAGACTCTTCGCCTTTCCGACGTAAAGGATCTCGCCGTCCCCGTCGAACATTCGGTACACGCCCGGACGCTTCGGCAACGACGCCGTGAATTCCTTATGGTCGAATGCGTTGTCGCTCACAACCCCGCCAGCTTGCAGGCCCGCGCCACCACCTTCTTGAACATCGGCACCGTCAACACCTTCGTCGAGGTGTTATAGCGGCTGCAATGATAAGAGTCGACGAGGTACTGCGTCTCGCTCACAGCATGCTCGTTCCCATGCCCAAACTGAAACTGGCTGCGTTTCAACCCCATCGCGATCAGCACCGCGTCGTGCGCCACGCGCCCGAGCGCCAGAATCACCTTCACCCGGCTCAACTCGCCCAGCTCGACCTTGAGATAAGCATTACAAGTCCGTATCTCCTCCGGCAGCGGCTTATTCTCCGGCGGAACACATTTCACCGCGTTGGCGATACGCGTGCCCTTCAGCTTGAGGCCATCGTCCATCGACAAAGACTCGCCAGCGGTCGCAAGCCCGAGCTCGTACAAAGTCTCGTAAAGAAGAATCCCCGCGTAGTCTCCCGTAAAGGGCCGACCCGTCCGGTTCGCACCATGCATGCCCGGTGCAAGCCCCACGAAACACAACTTCGCATCCGGCGGCCCGAACGAAGGCACCGGCCGCGCCCAGTAGTCCGGGTACCGCTCATGCGTCTCGGCCAGAAACTCGGCGAGCCGGGGGCATTGAGTGCAACCCGGATCATATGAATCGCTACGTTTACCTATCGGTGGACGAACACCGGGAGGACCCGCGCGCTTGGGGCGACCGTCAGTCATCCATGTGCCGAATGATCGCGGTGGCGAATCCCGAGCAGCTCATGAGCGTTGCTCCAGGAATGAGCTGTTGCAAAACCTCTTCCACGTTCTTGCGAGCCGCCAGCTCACGCTTCGGGGCCTTGATGGCTTCGCGTAGGCGCGCGAGGTCGTAGGTGAGCTCTTTGTTGGCGATCGTGTTCGTCACGCCCTTGATGATGAGATCCGCCGCCTCGTTCCACTTCAGATAGCGCAACATCATTTCAGACGAGAGGATGAGAGACCCCGGGTTGACGCGATCCTTGCCCGCGAAGCCTGGCGCCGTCCCGTGCGTCGCCTCGAAGACGGCCATCCCTTCGCCGATGTTGCCCCCCGGCGCAATGCCGATTCCGCCCACCTGCGCCGCCAGCGCATCCGACACATAGTCTCCGTTGAGATTCAGTGTCGCAATGACGTCGTATTCCTCCGGACGCAGCAACACCTGTTGGAGGAAGTTGTCGGCAATCACGTCCTTGACGACGATGTCCTTGCCCGTCAGCGGATTGGGGAATTTCAGCCACGGTCCGCCATCGATCTCCTTGGCGCCAAACTCCTCCTTCGCCAGCTGATAGCCCCAGTTACGGAAGGCGCCTTCCGTGAACTTCATGATGTTGCCCTTATGGACCAACGTCACGGAGGTGCGATCCGTATCGATCGCGTATTGAATCGCCTTACGGATGAGCCGCTGGCTGCCTTCCTTCGAAACCGGCTTGATGCCGATGCCGGAGCTCGCCGGGAACCGGATGCCAGACGCCTTGAGATCGTTCTGCAAGAACGCGATGAGCTTGTGCACTTCCGCCGTGCCAGCCGCCCACTCGATGCCAGCGTAAATGTCTTCCGTGTTTTCGCGGAAGATAACCATGTCGGTGAGGCTCGCGTCCTGCATCGGGCTCGAGACGCCAGGGAAGTAGCGGATGGGCCGCACGCACGCGTAAAGATCGAGGCTCTGCCGCATGGCTACATTGAGTGAGCGGATGCCACCGCCAATCGGCGTACCCAGCGGCCCTTTGATCGACACCACGAACTCGCGCAGAGCATGCAGCGTCTCGTCGGGAAACCATTGCCCGTAGAGCGCGTTGGCTTTCTCTCCCGAGTAGACCTCCATCCACGAGATACGCCGCTTCTTGCCGTAAGCCTTTTGGACGGCCGCGTCCACGACCCGGAGCATGGCGGGTGTGACGTCTATTCCGATGCCATCCCCTTCGATGTACGGAATGATCGGATTGTCGGGGACGTTCAGCGTCGTATTCGGATTGACGGTGATCTTCTGTCCCTCAGCGGGGACCTTGACGTGCTCGTATTTCATTGAGACGGACTGCTGCCTTTGCCTGGCGTTGTCAGGCGCGCGATTTTCGCGGAGTACGAACCGGAGGTCGAGTACTTAGACGCAATTGCGTGTCGCAGTCCCCATATGGTGGCGCAGGGCCGAGCTCGCAAGACAACGCTAGGCCGGCTTAGCCACTCGCTTATCCGCACGCCGACTCTGACTGCGCTCCGCAATCAGCATCGCCAGCTCGAGCGCCTGCTCGTGATTGAGCCGCGGATCGACGGACGACCGGTAAGCCCGCTGCAAATCCGCATCGGTAAGCCCACGAGCGCCGCCCGTGCACTCCGTAACGTCCTCGCCGGTGAGCTCGATATGTACCCCACCGAGGTACGACCCCATCTCGGCGTGAATCCGAAACGCGAGATCCAGCTCTTTCAGAATGTTCTCGAACCGCCGCGTCTTCAAACCGCCCGCCGCCGTCTCTGTATTCCCGTGCATGGGATCGCAGATCCACAGCACCGTCTGGCCAGTCTGGCGTACCGCCTCGACGGCTCGCGGCAGAGAGGCCTCGATATCCTTAGCTCCGAAGCGGTGAATGAGGGTCAACCGCCCGGGCTGGTTCTGCGGATTCAGCGTCGTCACCAGCCCCTGCAGCCACGCCGCATCCATCGCGGTGCCGACCTTCACGCCAATCGGGTTTGAAATCCCGCGGAAGTATTCAACGTGCGCGCCATCCAGCTGCGCGGTGCGCATTCCGATCCACGGCATGTGCGTGGACAAGTTGTACCAACGGTTTTGCCGTGGGATGAACCGTGTCTGCGCCTGCTCGTAGAGCAGATGCAAGCCCTCGTGGCTTGCGTAGAAATCGACGAGCGTCGCTTCGGCAATACCGTGGCCGCTGATGCCCTCAAAGAAGTCGAGAGCGTCGCCGATCGAGTTCACGATGCTCTGATAGGCGTCCTTCAACTGCGCGTGCTTCACAAACCCGAGGTCCCAGTACTCCGGGTGGTGCAGGTCCGCGAAGCCACCGTCGACAAGAGCACGAACGAAATTCAGCGTCAGGGCTGCACGCTCATATCCACGCAGCAGAAGAGCGGGATCGGCCGCGCGCGCCTCGGCGGTGAATTCCGGACGATTCACGAGGTCGCCCCGATAGCTCGGTAGGGTCACGCCGTTGCGGGTTTCCGTATCGACGGACCGTGGCTTGGCGTACTGGCCGGCCATACGACCGACGCGGATAATCGGCTTTTTCAGCCCGTGCAGGAGCACGAGGCTCATCTGCAGCAGGATCTTCAGCTTCTTGGCGATCGTGTCCGACTCACAGTCGGCGAAGGTCTCGGCGCAGTCCCCGCCCTGGAGCAGGAACGCCTGCCCGCGCTGGGCCGCCGCGAGGCGCTCGCGCAAGGCATCGATCTCCCAGGACACTACGATGGGCGGCAGCCGCGAAAGCTGCGCCACCGCGCTTTCCAGGGCCTTCGGATCGGAATAAGTCGGCTGCTGCTGGGCAACCTTGCTCTGCCACGCGGCGCTGTGCCAGGAGGTGATTTGGGGGGTGCGCATGATGGCGCGATCGTATCACGGGGTGGTTGAAAAGCCGTGTGTAGAGTCCCCAGATAGCGGCTGGCGCCGGAGGCTTAACGAGTGCAAAATGCGCGCCTTTTCAGGCCACCTGAAACTGAACACTCGTCCAATAAGCACGGCTCAGGGAGCCTGCAGAGGTAGTTTTTATGCATCGCGTATTGATTCTCGGTGCCGGCAAAATCGGCGCACTCATCTCCGGATTACTAGCAGAATCCGGTAGTTACAAGGTAAACCTCGGCGACGTCGATGGTGCCGCCGCGGAGTCCGTGGTGCGCGCTCACGGCTCGGGTCACCTGAGCTCATTCGCCCTCGACGCATCCGATGGAAACGCTCTCCTCAAACACCTGAAAGAGCACCCGGTCGACGCCGTCATCTCCAGCCTCCCTTATTACTGCAATGTGACGGTCGCCGAGGCCGCCCGGAAGGCTGGAACGCACTACTTCGACCTGACCGAGGATGTCGAGGTCACCCGCTCGGTACGCGCTATCGCGACCGGCGCGAAGCACGCTTTCGTGCCGCAGTGCGGTCTGGCGCCGGGCTTCATCAGCATCGCCGCCGCGGAGCTCATCACCCACTTCGACGAGTTGCGGGCAGTGAAACTGCGGGTGGGCGCCCTGCCCCAACATCCCAACAACGTGTTGAAATACTCCCTGACCTGGTCGACCGAGGGACTCATCAACGAGTACGGCAATCCCTGCCAGGCGATCGTGAATCACCGCATGATCGACGTCTCGCCGCTAGAGGGCCTCGAGGAGATCGAGATCGACGGCACCCTGTACGAGGCATTCAACACCTCGGGCGGCTTGGGATCGCTGGCCGAAACCCACGGCGCCAGCTGCGACCAGATGAACTACAAGACCATCCGCTATCCCGGTCACTGCGACCAGATGCGGCTGTTGATGAACGATCTGAAGCTGAACCACGATCGCAGCACCCTGAAACACATTCTCGAGAATGCGGTTCCGCAGACCCTGCAGGATGTGGTCATCGTCTATGCCGCCGTAACCGGCACGCAGGACGGCCAGCTGCGCGAAGAAAACTACGTCAACAAGGTGTATCCGCAGTTGATCGCCGGCCGCTTGTGGTCCGCGATCCAGGTCACGACGGCCTCGGGCATCACCGCGGTAGTGGACCTCGTACTCGAGAACCCGGGTAAATTCACGGGCTTCGTGGCACAGGAACAGTTCCGCCTCACCGACATCCTCGCCAACCGTTTCGGCCGCTACTACGCGCCGGGCGGCACCAAGGACATCTCCGGCGAAGTCGTCGTCTCCGGCAAAGCCGGTCACCAACGCCGTCAGAAGGTAGCAGCGCGATGAGCTCCTCCATCGACATCAACTCCATCCTGACCAAACTGGGACTCGCCGCGGTCAACCCAGGTGCATGGTCCGGCTCGACGGGCTGGTCCACCACGCAGGAAGGCACGCTCATCAACGTGCGCAATCCGGCGACCGGCACGGTCATCGCGCAGGTGCGGCCCGCGAGCGAAGCGGACTACGAGAGCGTCATAGCCAGCGCCACGGAAACCGCGGCGCTCTGGAGAACGGTACCGGCGCCGAAGCGTGGCGAAGCGATCCGCCTTCTGGGTGAAGAGCTGCGTCGCTTCAAGACCGAGCTGGGCACGTTGGTCTCGCTCGAGAATGGCAAGATCCTCGCCGAGGGCCTGGGCGAAGTGCAGGAAATGATCGACATCGCCGACTTCGCGGTCGGCCAGTCGCGCATGCTCTACGGCAACACTATGCACTCCGAGCGGCCACAGCACCGCATGTACGAGCAGTGGCATCCGCTGGGAGTCGTGGGAATCATCTCGGCTTTCAATTTCCCGGTCGCTGTGTGGGCGTGGAACGCCTGCCTCGCGGCAATCTGCGGCAACGTGTCCGTCTGGAAGCCGTCGCCGAAGACCCCGCTTACCGCGCTCGCGGTCCAACACCTTTGCAACCGCGTGGTGAAGGCGGCTGGCCTGCCCCCGGTCTTCCAGATCTTCATCGATTCCGGCACCGAGCTCGCGACACGCTTCATTGACGACCGCCGCGTCGCGCTCGTCTCCTTCACCGGGTCCACCGCGGTGGGCCGCAAAGTAGGCGAACGAGTGGCCGCCCGCATGGGCAAGAGCCTCTTGGAGCTGGGTGGCAACAACGCCATCATCGTTGACGACACCGCGAATCTCGATCTCGCCGTCCCGGCAATCGTTTTCGGCGCCGTCGGCACCGCGGGCCAGCGCTGCACGACGACGCGGCGCGTGTTTGTCCATTCCTCACGTGCGGCGGAGTTGGAACGTCGGCTCGTCCATGCGTACACGCAGGTGAAGATCGGCGACCCGCTCGAAAACGGCACGCTCATGGGCCCGCTGATCGACCCCCGCGCCGTAGAGAGCTACAAAGCGGCCCTCGAGGCGGCCCAGGCAGCCGGTGGTGAGCTCCTCACGGGCGGCAAGTCGCTCGCGAAATCCGGCGGTAACTTCGTCGAGCCCGCCATCGTCCGTGCGAAGAATGACTGGTCGATCGTACAGACAGAAACCTTCGCCCCGATTCTGTATGTTATCCACGTCGACTCGCTCAACGATGCCCTGGCGCAGCAGAACGCCTCGCATCACGGCCTGTCGTCGGCGCTCTTCACTGATCGTCTGCAGAACGCGGAGCTCTTCCTTTCGACGGTGGGCAGCGACTGCGGTATCGCCAACATCAACATCGGCACCTCCGGCGCCGAGATCGGTGGCGCCTTCGGGGGCGAGAAGGACACCGGCGGTGGCCGCGAATCGGGCTCCGATGCCTGGAAGGCGTACATGCGCCGCCAGACCAACACGATCAACTGGAGCCGCGAGCTGCCACTCGCCC
>JAQGOE010000159.1 GCA_028293725.1 Gammaproteobacteria bacterium
AGAGCAGCGCCAACAAAGCGAACGGGAATACGGGTACGAGGGAGCCGGAGCGTGTCATGAGCGCTCCTTAAAAGACCACGTCCATCGCGAGACTCAAGACCATCACGGGCCTGGTGATCGGCGCGAAGCCGCCAAACGCAGCGCCAGAAGCCGGTCCCCCGGGGCCAGTGGGCGGGGAAGGCACCCCCGCGCCGGTCAGTGACGGTGTCACAAAGCTGATACCAGAGGTGCCGTGGGTGTCGACGCGCTCGATCTGGAACTTGATGTCCGCCGAGCGGAAGGCGTCCCAGCGCAGACCGGCAGCGATGCTCGACTGAGTTTCAGTCAGATGCACTCCGCCATCGGTCTTCGGCCGGGTGCTGGCATAGCTCGCGTAAGGCACGAACTTGCCGATGCGATAACCGGCTAGCGTGTACCAGCCGTCCGCGTCGACGAAAGAGCCGAAACCTCTCTTGGATCGCCGCGTGACGAATTCGCTCTGAACGATGACGTTATTGCGGTCGTAGCTCGCGCCAACCCCGCTGAACACATAGATGTCATGGGGCGATACGACGTGGCCCTGAACCTGGCCTACGCGCAGTGTGAGCCAGTCCATCTCCCACTGCAGATTCCCACCCTTCACCTGGTCGACATCCAGTTCAGCGCCGAATATGTGCAGGCTGCTCTTGCCCGCGATCGCGGAGGCGGTCAGTGTAGTGCCGTCGATCGGCAGAGCGTAGCTGACGTCCGCGCCCTCCAGCCGATGCAACATCGCCAGGCCGTACACTTCGTTCGGCGGACGCAGCCACGTGTTGGCGTAACCGACATTGCGTGAGTCCGATACCAGGAACGTCGGTAGCGTCATGCGCCCGGCAAACGCGGAAAGCCCAGAGATGGGCTGGAGTTTCAGATAGGCCCATTCCACTTCCGTGCTGATCTTGCCCGTTGTGCGCTGCATGGAGAGCGACTGCACGGTGCCGGACAACCAATCATTCGCTTTCGCCGTCAGTTGCAATCCGAGGTTGGTGTCCACTTTGAAGTTGATGTCCTGGTCCGCCCCCGAGGATTGATCGTCGCGCCTGAATTCACCCTGGTTGGTGTCGGTCCGCACGGCGCCGATGGAACCAAAGCCGCTGAACACGATGTGATCGTCGAAAAATTGCCAGCTCGCGTACGCCGGAGTGGCACTCAGGGTCACCGCCACGGCAGCAAGGACTGCTCTGGAATCGAGTTTCATTCCGTAGATGCTACGGACGGCGGTGCTCGTATGGGCGTGACTGGGTCGCGACTTCAATGCGTCATGAGCTCAGTAGAAGCCCAGTTGGGTTACTTGCTGCGTCGCAGCATCGTGACAGCGAAATGATTCACCGCTCTATTCCATCGTCCGCAGCAACAGAGTTGGCCGCTCCGGCCGCGCATGATTTTCGAATATTCGAGCTTCGGCGTGGGAAACCCGCCCGACATGAATGGGGCACCGCGGCCTTTTCCGGCCGCAGTGTCATTCAGGCTCTGACCCACGAGTCGCAGGCTATGTCACTCGTAACAACCCATCGAACAGTGCACCAGTCGCCGGACCTCCTGATATTCTAAATGTCGAATGCTGGTGTTGATATATTCACGAGCCAGCTCCACAACTTCTGGAAAATAAGGCTCCGGTGTGACCCTGACGGCTTCCGGATCGAGCGCGATCTGCAGACAACCCAGCACCGAGTCGGCCCGCATTAACCGCTCCCGTACTGCCTCGATCGCTGCCTCCAACGGACTGACGAGGCACTTGTCACCGTCTTGGCATATGCCATCTGCCGCCCGTCCAAATTCCGCGTCGTTGGCGTCGTGGGGCTCAGCGTCGGCGTCCACACGCTCCGAGCGGTGCGGTGGTTCCCACGTGGAATTCGTGGATGTGTCATTCGCGTCTGTCGTAACATCTGCAATAGCCATTGTCTTCTGTTCCGTAGTTGACTGTGGTTAGGCGCCCGATGGTGCTACTAACATCATCGGGTGCCGCTGTTTTTTCGGTTTTGCTACAGCCGGGGGAATGATCGGAAGGGCTGTTAGCTTTCCTACGGTCGCATAAATTGGCACTTTGGGGAAGGTCGATAATTTGGCCAATCCATGGCATTTCTCGGTGGTGCGATGCAATGTGAGGCCTTGCGTTGGAAATTGCCTCAGCGCCCATCGGTACCAAACGCCTCCGTGGAAGCGGCGCGTCGAAGCCCTCTATCGAAAATCCAGCGAACCCGCCGTGGAACGCCGTCTACTGACTCAGATGGATCAGCCCGGCGATGCTCGCGATGAGTTCCCGTGCCTCGATGGGCTTAGCGAGGTGCATGTGGAAGCCGGCTAGCAGAGATCGTTGTCGGTCTTCGGCACGGGCATACGCCGTGATCGCCATCACGGGGATGGGGCCCGTGCGGGATTTGTCGAGTGCTCTCACCCGACGGATCAACTCAAAGCCATCCATGTCGGGCATTCCGATGTCACTCAGCAGTAGATCGAAATGATTTCGCGACAGCGCCTCGAGAGCCTCCTGTCCACTAGAAGCACAAGTCACACTCGCGCCACGATCCTCGAGGATGCGTGCTATGAAGGCGCGACCATCGCTCTCATCATCCACGACCAGTATACGAACATTGCTTAGCGTAGGCAGTTCCATGAGATCTAGCGGATTCGGGGCCGCTGCCTGCGGATGGGACGGGTAACGCTCGTCCGCCCGAACGTGTGAGATTGGGAGGGCGACGATAAAAGTGGTGCCCTGATTCTCGCCGGAACTTTTCACGCGGACCGTTCCGCCGTGCAGCTCAACCAGGTTTTTTACGATCGATAGGCCCAGTCCCAGCCCTCCGTGTTGCCGCGTGGTGCTCGGATCAGCCTGCCGAAAGCGATCAAATACATGTGGAAGAAACTCGGGGCGAATACCAATGCCAGTGTCTTCAACAGAAATTTCAGCGTGCGAGTTGACGCGCTCGAGAACCACTTGCACGCGCCCAGCCTTCGGAGTGAATTTGATCGCGTTGGACAACAGATTCCAGAGCACCTGCTGAAGGCGGCTGGGATCCCCTCGCACGAGACCGATGCGAGTATCCAGTAGCGGCTGAATGCGGATCTCTTTCGCCAGCGCCGATTGCCGTACGGCATCGAGGCTATGGCTCACGATGTCGTGCAGATAAAGCGGCTGCACTTCGAGATGAATCTTGCCGGAGATGATCCGGCTCATGTCCAACAGGTCATTGACGATCTGTACTTGTATGCGCACATTGCGTTCGATCGTCTCGAGTCCCCTGTCGAAGTCTTCCGGCTTCGCCCGTCGTTCGCGCAGTAACGTCGCCCAGCCTTGTATCGCATGGAGCGGCGTTCTGAGCTCATGAGACAAGGTGGCAAGGAACTCGTCTTTCATACGACCCAGCCGCTCCGCCTCGGACCGCGCTGCACGCTCCGACTCCAGGATGGACTCCCGTTCAGCTGACAGCTTCGACAGCTGCGCTTCCCGTTCAAGCAGTTCGCGCTCGGCGCGCCGCCGCGCGGTGATGTCGTGCGCCATCTTTGCAGCGCCAACAATTGTCCCCGCGGAATCGCGGATAGGCGAGACCGTCAGCGAAATGTCAAGCTTCTGCCCGTCCTTATGCATGCGTACGGTTTCGTAACGCTCAATACGCTCACCGGCTCGAAGCTTAGCCAGGATTGCGACTTCCTCGTGCTGGAGTTCCTTGGGAATAATGCGAGTAATGGATTCCCCAATCATTTCCGCCGCTGAGAACCCGAAGAGGCGCTCGGCCGCGTTGTTCCAGGCCGTGACGATCCCATCGAGAGTCTTGCTGACAATAGCGTCCTCGGAGGACATAACGATCGCTGCGAGCAGTGCCCGCGCCCGGTCAGCTTCGTCGGAAGTCAGGCTGCCGTGGGGAGAAACGCTAGCTCCGATCAGGGACTGCTCGGCAGTTTCGTCAGGATTCGCCATGGGTCTTCCTCGAGTACTTCGCTACGCCTGCTAAGTGCGCGGCCCATCGCCCGGGACTGGAATGTGGGTTGTGGATGCGAAGCAATCAGCGTGCCGGTTTTGGGCGATCGCGGGCGAAATGGCACTCCGAACG
>JAQGOE010000139.1 GCA_028293725.1 Gammaproteobacteria bacterium
TCCTCCTCGCCGTCCATCGCCCACACGCGGAAGAAGACCTTGCGACCGTCAGTGCCCGTGACCTCCGCATGGCCTATGACCTGGCGCCCGACCGGCGTCGCCACCAGATGCCGCACGTCGACGTGCGTACCGACCGCGCTCTCGCCCGCCTCGAGGTACTCCTTTATGGCATTCAGTGCCGCGTTTTCCATGATGAGAATCAGGTACGGCGTCGAGAATACCGGCGGCAGGATACTGTCTTTGAACCTGTTCGCCAGATGTGCAGACTCAACGCGATGCACATACTGTCCCTGCGCGCCGTTCGGAATCGGTTTCATGGAATACCCCAGCTTTTATTTACCTTGGGGCCGAGTTCGGGTCAGGGCCTCATCGAGCATCTTGACGAGAGTGTCCCGATCATACGCGTAGGGCTGTCTTTCGTTGAGCTCCACGAGCTTTTCGATCTGTGCAGTTATCGTGAACCGCGCCTGCTGTTCGTCCGGGACCACCATGTAACGGTGCTTCGGGTTGGGTTCAAACAGCGCCTGCTCGACTGCAGCGGCCACTTCGTCGGGGTCCTTTGCGTGCGAGACACGCTGGAGAACCTGCCCACCCGTTCCGGAGCGCTGCACCTCGTTCTTGAATATATCGGACTTGTAAGACCCCGGCTCGACCACGCTAACCTGCACGCCTAGGGGCGCCATCTCGAGCGCCAGTGCGTCGGTGAACGCCTCGATGGAATGCTTGCTCATGGAATAGGCGCTCGTCTGGGCAAAACTAACGATGCCATTGATTGAGCCGATATTGGCAATGCGTCCCTTCGAGGTGATGATTAGCGGGGCAAACGCTCTTGTGATGCGCCACGGTCCGTACACGTTGACGGACATCACGACATCAAACTCTTCCGGCTTTGTGTCTACAACGCTGCCAAGCGTTACGACACCGGCGTTGTTGACCAGGCCATACAGTCCGCGGCCACCTCCCTCAATGATTTTGCGAGCGGCGTCGATGTCATCAGGCTTAGTGACGTCCAGGCGTAAGGCCTGGACGTTCTTCATGGCACCGAGAGCTTGCAAGTCGCTGTCCTTGCGGGCACCGGCGTAGACGAAGTAGCCGTCGGCGGCCAGCCGCTCCGTAATTTTTCGTCCGATGCCAGTGCTGGCGCCCGTGACGAGCACCGCTTTCATGTTCTTCGGATCGGATGTTGCAGCGCTGTACGCCAGAGGTGCCAGCGAGAGCAGGATCGACAAGGAGACGAAGAATCGGCGCATGAGGACTCCTCGAATTGGGGTGCTGTTCTCGCCGAATGATACCGCTTGCGGGCGATGCGGTCCGCCAGCATGCGAGCCAGGCATGCCCCCCATCAGGGGAATCGATTTCAGCATACCCCGACCGCCCGGCTACACTGCCTGCCGACCGTCAATCCGGTAGGAGAACCACGCGTGGCCATATTGGGCGTCGAAAGCGCCATTTTCGGGGTCGATGATCTCGAGGTGTGTACCCGTTTCTGGGATGACTTCGGGCTCGTGCCGGTCGCTCGTACGAAGGACGAAAGCGTCTTCGAGGTCGCCTCCGGCTCGAGAGTCGTTGTCATGCGCAGCAATGATCCTCGGCTGCCTCCGACCGCGGACAACTGGTCCAATGGCCTCGGCATACGGGAGACGATCTTCGGTGTGGATACGCCCCAGGCACTGGAGACTCTGGCGGATGGCCTGTCGCGCGACCGCGAAGTGCGGCGTGATCCTGACGGTACGGCGCATTTCCGTGCGGATGATGGCATGCCGGTCGGGCTGCGGGTCTGGAAGAAAAGACCGGTCGTCTCGATTCCGGATCGCGTGAACTCACCGGGAAGAATCGAGCGCCTCAATCAGCACAGGCAATGGCGCACGCGCGCCAGACCGAAGACGATCAATCATGTCGTCTTCTTTTCAGAGGACTACGTCGCTTCGTTCCAGTTCTTCCGTGACAGGCTCGGGTTCCGCTATACCGATCACTCACGCGGCGTCGGAGTCTTCGCGCGGGCGGATGGCACAAATGAGCACCACAGTATCTTCTGGGTGGATTGCAAGCTGCCGGTCGCGCCCGGCAACAAACCTGGATTCATGCACATGGCCTTCGGCGTCGACGACATAGATGAGCTCATGCTGGGGGCCAACATCATGGAACGCCGGGGATGGAAGAACACATCGCACAACTCCTCGGGAGGCTTGTCCCGGCACCGCATCTCTTCTGCGCTGTATTACTACGTCGATTGCCCGGCCGGAGGCGAGGCTGAATACCACGCGGACACGGATTATCTGGACGATAACTGGGTGCCGCGCGTGTGGGAGTTCAAATTCGGATCGCTTTTGTGGGCCCACAAGGTCCCCCCCATCTTCCAGACGGACGCGATCAGTTGGGAGATGAAGTTCGATCCGAACGGGGCATCGCTGGAGGAACAACGCCGCGTGATGCAGGCAATCCGAGGAAAATGACGCCTGCGGACGCACCCACGCGCACCGACCTATCTGAAGACAACAGCATGCCCGCCAACAGCTCGAGCTCCATTCCCTTCAGCCTGGCCACCTGTTCGGTGGATTCCGGCGCGCCTTTTGCCGCGCTTGCCGTCGCAGATCGCGTGCTCCCTCTCCCTGCAGCAGCCGGGTTCCTGCGGCGCCAGGGGCTCAGTCTCGTCGCGGACGGCTCGGTGCTCGACCTCTTACAGCAATGGCCGCGCAACTTTCCCATGTTACAGCGTGTCGCGGACGCGCTCGCGAGCGCGGCGGAATCCGACTTGGTGCACGCCGCCGTGTCGCCCGGCGAACTGCGTTTTCATCCTCCGGTGAATCTACCCCGACAGGTCTTCTGTTCCGGCGCGAACTACAAACAACACGTTGTGCAACTCTTCGTTGCCCAGACGTACTACAAGAACGAAGGCCTGAGTATGGAGGAGCGGCTCGCAGCCGGCACCAAGATGATGGATGAGCGGGCCGCTCACGGGACGCCATTCTTCTTCTGCAAGGCACAGTCGACCGTCACCGGGCCTTTCGATCCGATCATCCTGCCGGCCGATGTGACGCAGCCGGATTGGGAGCTCGAGCTCGGAGTGGTGATCGGAAAGCCGGCGCGCCGGATCTCGCGGGAGCAGGCCCTGGATTACGTCGCAGGCTATGTGATCGTCAACGACATCACCAGCCGTGACCGAGTCAATCGCAAGGACCTGAAGGAGTTGGGCATGGACTGGGTAGCGAGCAAGTGCGCGCCCACATATCTACCCATGGGCCCGTTTTTGGTACCGGCAGCCTTCGTGCCCGATCCGCAGAGCCTGCGGATCACGCTCGAGTTGAATGGTCAGACGATGCAGGACGAGAGCACCGCCGACATGATCTTCGGTGTCGCCCGTTTGATCGAGACACTGTCCACATTCTGCCTGCTGCAGCCGGGAGACTTGATCTGCACGGGCTCCCCCGCCGGCAACGGAATGCACTATGGACGCTTCCTGCGCCCCGGAGACATTGTGTCAGGCACGATTACCGGGCTCGGGACACAGAAGAACCCGTGCGTCGCCGAAGCGGAATGAGCTCGCCCCTTCTTTCGAGGATCACACGATGATTCGTCAGATCAAGAGCGGCCAACCGGCCGCGGTCAAAGCGGAAAACAACCTCCAGGTTCGCAACACAGTCGAGAGTATTCTCACGGACATTGCTGCTCGCGGCGAGCAGGCGGTGCGCGACTACTCCGAGAAATTCGACAAATGGTCGCCCCCGGCTTTCCGCCTGACCCGGGACGAGATCGATGACTGCGTCCGATCGTTACCGACGCAAGTGATCGGGGACATCCACTTCGCGCAGACGCAAATTCGTAACTTCGCGCTTGCACAGCGCGCCGCTCTCAAAGACGTCGAAGTGCAGACGCTGCCCGGAGTCGTGCTCGGTCACAAGAACATTCCGGTCAACAGTGTCGGCTGTTATGTCCCCGGCGGACGCTACCCGATGGTCGCTTCGGCGCATATGAGCGTCGTGACAGCCAAAGCTGCCGGCGTGAAGCGGATCATCGCCGCCGCGCCCCCATTCGGCGGCAAGCCGCATCCGGCGATCGTCGCCGCCATGCATATGGGCGGCGCGGACGAGATTTACGCCATGGGCGGCGTGCAGGCAGTGGCAGCCATGGCACTCGGCACCGAGAACATCCAGGCGGTGGACATGATCGTGGGGCCCGGAAACGCGTACGTGGCCGAGGCTAAGAGGCAACTCTTCGGTCGCGTCGGCATCGATCTGCTCGCCGGGCCGACGGAGACGCTGATCATTGCCGATGAATCGTGCGACGCCGAAATGGCTGCAGTTGATCTCATCGGCCAGGCTGAGCACGGGCCCGGCAGTCCCGCAGTGCTGCTGACCACCGCCGCGAAGCTGGCCGATGAGGTCCCCGCGGCGATCGAGAAGTTGCTTTCCTGGTTGCCGACCGCGGATGTCGCGCGTGTTGCCTGGAGGAATTGCGGTGAAATCATACTGTGCGACACCCTCGAGGAGGTGGTGCAGGAAGCGGACCGCATCGCTTCCGAACACGTGCAGGTCCTGACACGCGATCCGGAGTATTTCCTGGCAAAGCTGACGAACTACGGAGCACTGTTCCTGGGGCCGCGCACCAACGTGTCCTATGGAGACAAGGTCATCGGCACCAATCACACCCTGCCGACCATGAAGGCCGGTCGTTATACGGGAGGCCTGTGGGTCGGGAAGTTCATCAAAACCTGCACGTACCAGCGAGTGTTGACCGATGAGGCGGCGGCGCTGGTGGGAGAGTACTGCTCGCGCCTTTGTGAGCTCGAGGGCTTTGCCGGACACAAGGAGCAGGCGGACTTGCGCGTCCGGCGCTACCGACGCAAAGTAGCCTGACGCCAAGGAGCGCCGATGCACCTCGATTTGAAACATCACCACGGTGGGATCAGTGTGCCCGACCTCGAGGCATCGATCCGGTGGTACGCCGAAGTGCTCGATTTCGAGGTCGAGCAACGGCTCGAGATTCCGGCCATTCCCGCCAAAGTCGCGATGTTACGCCGCGGGGACTTGCGCCTGGAATTGTTCGAAGTACCGGGCGCGCAGCCCTTGCCGGAAGAGCGGCGTCATCCGAACCTCGATCTGCGGACACATGGCAACAAGCACCTTGCGTTCGCGATCAAAGATATCGACTCCGCCGAGCGGGAGCTCAGGAGCCGCGGCGCCGACATCGTATGGGTGAGGCGGTTCGAGTTCGGTTCCAACATCTTCGTTCGAGACAACTCGGGCAATCTCATCGAACTCGTGCTGCAGCCGGAAATGTGGGCTTGAATCACCGCGCTGGTGCTGCGTGTGCCGACCGATAATGTATCTGGGCGGCGATGGCGAGCACTGCTGCAAGCAGATTAGCGATACCCAGAGCGAACAGCGCGGGAAGCAGGCCGCCGAGGCTCTCGCCGAGAAAGGTGACCACAACGCCGGCCAGGAACTGGCCGATGGAGAACGTGGCCTGCCACACGCCGGTGCCGCGGCCGCGGATCTCGAACGCGAGTCCTCGTGTGGCCCATGTCAGAAGCGTGGGTAAGATCATGCCGCAGCCAACCTGATTGACAACTGTGGCCGCGACGAACGGCCATGCTGAGGCGGCCTTTCCCATTCCCGCGAACCCCAGTCCGATGATGAGGAATTCCAGGCACAGCAGGGTCCGGATCGGGAGCTTCGCTAACGAGCGGAACACGAATGTTCCGAGCGGAACTCCAAGAGTCGCGATCATTGTCAGGGTCCCGATCTTCGCAGGATCCTGCACGCCGAGAGCCGTGAGCGCTAATCCATTCTGAGTCTGAACGGTGTAGAACATTACTGAGGCGAATAGCGTGATCGCACAGATGCCGCACATCCGTGCCCACGGAAACACGACACTTGTGCCCGTCGCGCTCTCTGGGTGGTCTGCAGTCCGACATGCTTCGGCCGAGGGCTCCCACGTGTAGAGCCACACGCCCGCCGCCAGCAAAAGGCTGAAAAGGTACACCCCGAAAGGACCGCGCCAACCGTAGCGTGCGCCGAGCAGTCCGCCGATGGTGATCAGCACGAGAGCCGACAGCGATGCGACGGCTGTCTGGCTCGCGAGCCATTTTTCCCGCGCGTGTCCTTTGAAATAGTCGCTGATCAGGGTCGTGCTGACGGTCATCACGACGGCCTCACAGATGCCGACGCCCACACGTGAAGCGATGATCGTCCAGAGATCGTCGAGCACGATAGGCGCTATGCCGACAAAGGCGTAGGCGATCATCGCGGTAATCAACAGTCGGCGCCGTCCGACGCGATCGGACAGCCAGCCTGCGAACGGAGAGCACAATGCGGTGCACAGGGCAGGCATGGTCAGCACACCGCCCTGGACGAGATATTGATAGTTCGGCACGTTCGCGAAGTGCGTCATGAGTTGCGGCACGATCGGAACGAGAACGGCGATACCCATCACGGCCAGGGTAATGGGAAGCAGCAGGATGATTCCCTGCAGAACGCCAGGCGCGCGTGGCTCACTCACTGGATTCGCAGACACCCGAACACCCCCTCCCAAACTCGCGAGACTGTACTCCAGTCCCTAGGCACGACGCATCGATCCTGCAGATGGGGTCAATCAGAACAATCAATTCCTGCCGACCGCCCGGGGTGAAGTATCGTCGGCCTCATGAAACTCGCTACTTTGAAAGCCGACTCGCGCGACGGCCAGTTGATCGTGGTCTCCGAGGATCTCAGGAGCGGCGTGGTCGCTGGCGGGGTCGCTACCATGGTCGGCGCGCTCGAAACATGGGCCGAGAGCGCGCCGGGGCTGCAGAGACAATACGCGGAGCTCAATTCGGGCAAGCTCGCGGCCGCCTTCGATGTCGATCCGACCCGGCTACTGGCTCCACTGCCGCGCGCGCCGCAATGGCTGGACGCTTCGGCTTTCCACAGCCACGGCGATCTCATGGATAAGGTCTTCGGCATGGCGCCCATCGAAGGCAAGCGAGAGACTCCGCTCATGTATCAGGGCGCCTCGGACGATTTTCTGGGGGCGTGTGCTGACATGCCCCTGCCGAGCGAGGCCGATGGCATCGATTTCGAGGCGGAGGTAGCAGTCGTCGTCGGCTTTGTCCCCATGGGGACCACGGCCGCGCAAGCCCTCGGGCATGTGAAGCTCCTGGCGTTGCTCAATGACGCCAGCCTGCGGGTTCTTGCCGGGCGGGACATCAAAACCGGCTTCGGATTCTTGCAATCCAAACCCTCCACGAGTTTCGCGCCCGTGTTCGTGACTCCAGAGGAACTCGGCGAAGCCTGGCATGAGGGTAGGGTGCATCTGCCGGTTCATGTGGAATGGAACGGACGCTGGTTTGGCAACCCCCAGGCCTCGCAAATGGGCTTTGGCTTCCATGAGCTCGTGGCCCACGCCGCGCGCAC
>JAQGOE010000002.1 GCA_028293725.1 Gammaproteobacteria bacterium
CCGACTTCCCCACTATCGGTATACAAGTGATTAAAGTCATACGCCCCCTCCGGATCCAACCCCTTCAGCTGCCTCAACGCGCGACGGGTTGCCGTGCCGCCGGGCACGCTTAGAACGACGACCCGGGCATCGAGACCCTCGAGCACTCGTTCTCTCACCACCACGAAGCCAGCGGCGCGCGCCTTCTCCAATGCCGCGTCCGACGGCGAGAACGCCACCACCTCGCCACGAAGGATCGGCGCGCCGTTGGGATCCGTCTCGATCTCCCTGGGGTTCTTACGAACCAGATCGAGAAGGTGCAGCCGCCGCAGGTCCGTCAATCGGCGCGGATCCAGATCATTGGACAAGCCCGACAACGTCCGGTCGCCATTCAGCGGCAGGCCTGTCCCCGGCAGCCCGCCCCCGGTCACGTTCGGCAGCCGAACGTTCGGGAGCGCAACCTGCGCCTCGGCTATCGGTGACTGTGCCAGAATCAGTGGCAGCAGCAGCGTCAGAAATTTACGCACCATGGCGCACCACAATAGTTGAATGTTGCGGGGCATGGAAGAAAATGGCGACCCGCACCGTACTGGATGTACTGATTGTGAGAGGCATGCACGCATCCTTGGAGCAGCTTCGAGAACAGATCGTGGACCTTCTGCCACGCCTGCGGCGTTTTGCCCGCACCCTCGCCCGTGATCCGCACGATGCCGACGACCTCGTGCAGATCGCCGTCGAGCGCGCGCTGGCGCGATCCGAGCAGCTCCGACCCGACGCACGCCTGTCGAGTTGGATGTTCGGCATCTTGCGTAACGCCTGGATCGACGAGGCGCGCACGCGGGGACGACGGAATCAAATCTTCGCGCCGGAAGCGCTGGGCGAGAACGTCGGCGATTCCGCGAGTGAAACCCACACGGATGTCCTTTCTGTGCAGGACGCGATGGCCCGCTTGCCCGATGAGCAAAGGGTCGCCATTGGTCTGGTGCTGGTCGAGGGCCTTTCCTACAAAGAGGCGGCGGAGATCATGGGTGTCCCGGTAGGAACGCTGACGAGCCGCCTGGCGCGCGGCCGAGAAGCCCTGCAGGTTATGCTTGCAGACACGACAGGAGCACTGCAATGACCTTCTCGGAAGAAACACTGATGGCGTACGCAGACAATGAGCTCGACGCTCAGACGCGTACCGCAGTGGAAACGGCCATGGCAGCGGACCCCGAAATCGCAAGACGTGTCGCCCAACATAAGGCGCTCCGTGGAAAGGTGCGTCTCGCGTTCGACAACGTGATCGATGAGCCAACGCCGCAACGTCTCGTCAACGCCGCGCGCGGCGCCCCGGCCGTCCGTAGAGAAGGAAACGTCGTACCCCTGCGTCGAAAGGCGCCACAGCGTCGAGGAGTACCGCTGTGGGCATCCATCGCGGCTAGCCTCATTATCGGTATCATCATCGGACAAGCGATGCTGCACAATTCTGGAAGCACCACCATCACATCTCGCGATGGGCAACTGATGGCCAGCGGAGTGTTAGCTCACGCGCTATCAGTACAACTCGCCAGCGCGCAGACAGACCAGAATCCGGTACAAATCGGAGTCAGTTTCAAGTCCAAGGCCGGCGACTACTGCCGCACGTTCACCCTGCACGAATCAACCACACTCGCGGGCCTGGCGTGCCGCCAACACGACGACTGGCACGTGCAAGTACTCGCGCAAACAACACCGCCGGTGCAAGGCGGCGGCACATATCGCCAAGCCGGCTCAGAAATGCCGAAGTCAATCCTGCAGTCCGTCGACGACAACATCGCCGGCAACCCGCTCGATACCCACGCAGAAACGGCAGCACGGGACAAAGGTTGGAGTCCTTAGACACGCGGTACCTAGGGCCGGTCGGGCCGTCGCGCCGCCGCCCCCCGCAAAGCCGCCCCCTCAGCTTCCCGCTCTGCTCCGGCTCAACTCTCTGCTCCGCTTCAGCCTTCACGTCACGCCGCGCCACAGCAGCCCTGTGCACCGCCAACCCCAAACCCTATCCGAACGGAACGTATCCCCGCCCCCCACGTTGTTATCCCTCGAAGCACAAGCAGGCGCCGCCTGCGCAACAGGAGAGCCAGCATGAATGAGGATCGCATCAAAGGTTCCATGACCGAAGCCAAGGGCAAGATCAAAGAAGCCGCTGGCAAGATGACGGGCGACGAGAAGTTGAAACGCGAAGGTCAGACCGACCAGGTCGCGGGCAAAGTTCAAAACGTGGTGGGCGGCGTCAAGGATGCCGTCAAGGACCAGAACAAGCACTAGCAGCTTGCTCTAGCGGGGCCGCCGTCAGCGCAACACGTGCCGCCGAGCGCCCCCGCCGCACGGTCCGAACCTCCAAACCTCGGCGCTCGTGCACGGGGCAGGGAGCGGGATCCAACAATCCCGCTCCCGCCTATCTCAAAACAACCAGGCTCAAAACAACCCGACGACCTTCCCGTTCTCGTCAATATCGATCGAGTCGGCAGCGGGCACCTTCGGTAGGCCGGGCATGGTCATGATGTCGCCGCAGATCATCACAATGAATTCGGCACCGGCCGCCAGCCGGACCTCCCGAATGTTGACGACATGATCTGACGGCGCACCCAACAGCTTCGGATCCGTGGAGAACGAATACTGCGTCTTCGCCACGCAGACGGGGTAATTCCCGTAGCCGCTCTCCTGCAGTTGCTTGATACGCGCGCGCACCTTGCTGTCCGCGGTGATGTCGCTCGCGTGATAGATCTTCTGCGCGATCGCCTTCATCTTGTCCCACAGCGGGGTGGTGTCCTCGTACGCGAACTTGAAGTTGCTGGGCTGCTCACACAGACGCACAACTTCCTCCGCGACCTCCACCGCACCCTTGCCGCCCTCGGCAAAGTGCTTACCCAGGATCACCTTCACACCCTGGGCGGCAACGCCTTCAATCAACGCACGAACTTCGGCATCGGTGTCCTGCGCGCGATGGTTGATTGACACCACCGTCGGCAGACCGAACTTGTTGTGAACGTTGTCGATATGCCGCTGCAGGTTGACGAGCCCCTTCTTCAGGGCCTCGACATTCTCCTTCGGCAGATCCGGGACCGCGATGCCACCGTGATACTTGAGCGCCCGCACGGTCGCCACGATCACCGCCGCCGACGGCTTCAATCCGGCTTTGCGGCACTTGATGTCGATGAACTTCTCCGCGCCGAGGTCGGCACCGAAGCCTGCCTCCGTCACCACGTAGTCCGCGAGCTTCAACGCGGTTTTCGTCGCCATCACAGAATTACAACCGTGGGCGATGTTGGCGAACGGACCGCCATGAATGAAGGCGGGATTGTTCTCGAGCGTCTGCACGAGGTTCGGCGCCAGCGCCTGCTTCAACAGCACCGTCATCGCGCCATGCGCCTTCAGATCCCGGGCGAGAATCGGCTTCTGGTCCGCGGTGTAGCCCACCACGATCTTGCCGAGACGCTCCTTCAGATCGAGGAGGCTGTTCGACAGGCAGAAGATCGCCATGACTTCGGAAGCCACCACGATGTCGAAACCGTCCTCGCGCGGATAGCCGTTCGCCGTGCCGCCGAGTCCGATGACGATGTCGCGTAACGCGCGATCGTTACAGTCCACCACACGCCGCCAGGCAATGCGGCGGATGTCGAACCCGAGTTGGTTCCCCTGGTGAATGTGGTTGTCGATGAGCGCGGCCAGCAGGTTGTTGGCCAGCGCGATGGCCGAGAAGTCGCCCGTGAAATGGAGATTGATGTCCTCCATCGGGACAACCTGCGAGTAGCCGCCACCGGCGGCGCCGCCCTTCATGCCGAACACGGGGCCGAGGGCCGGCTCGCGCAGACAGATGATGGCCTTCTTGCCGATATGGTTCAGGGCATCGCCCAGACCCACGGTCGTGGTGGTCTTGCCCTCACCGGCAGGTGTCGGCGAAATCGCCGTGACCAGCACGAGCTTGCCATTCGGGCGATTATCGAGCTGGCGCACATAATCCAGCGACACCTTCGCCTTGAAGCGGCCATAGGGCTCGAGCTGCTCCTCGGGAATACCGAGGCGATCGCGGGCGACCTGCACGATCGGCAGCATTTTTGCCTGCTGCGCGATATCGATGTTGCTGGGGAAGGAGGCTTTGGGGGTAGTTGTTGTCATCAGCTTCAGATTTCCGTTAACGGACGCGTGCCATCGGACCAGTTTACATGATGAGCTCGTCCGTTGGCCCCACCCCCCATGGGACGGACCACAGTGCGGCGGCCCACTGCCACAATTGCGACAGAATCCGGCCCCACCCCCCGCACAATCCCTCTCCAAGCTGAGCTCAGTCCACTAGCGGATCGTGACCGCAACCATGCGGGGAGCTCGAGTTGTGTCCGTTTTAAAACGTCTGTCCGCAGGGATTCGTGCGGCGTTTCGAGCCATCCATGGCACCGCCCGCCCGGCCACTCGTGCGCTTCTCGGTGAAGTCGATTGGCGCGCACCGCCGTGGGTGAGATGGGGCACCGCCCGGATCCGCTCCGGCACCGAGGCCGCGGTCGCGCGGGCACAGCAGCACCCGCGCCAGACCGCCCTACTCGGCGCAGCCACCGTGCTCCTGTTGGGCGCCGCCTATATCGGGTGGCGTTGGTACGAAAATCGCCCGCGGCCCATTGAAACGGAATTCACCGTAACAGCCCCGGGAATCACCTGTTACGACTGCGAGCCCCCCGGCAAGCCCAATCCCGTGCTCGTCACCTTCAGCGGCTCGGCGGCACCGCTGGCGCAGACCGGCAAGGACCTCGACCCCAAATCGGACGCCGTCCGGATGGAGCCCGCCCTGAAGGGCACCTGGCACTGGGACAGCGACCGGTTGTTGCGCTTCCAGCCGGCCGAGGACTGGCCGATCGGCACCCGCTTCAATGTCACCCTGGCAGAGCACGGCTTCGTCGCCTCCCACGTGCGTCTGAAGGACTACGGCTTCACCTTCGACAGCCCGTATTTCGCGGCAAAGCTCGGCGACACTGAATTTCACCAGGATCCGGTGGTGGCCACCGACAAGAAGGTCGTCGTCACGGTGACCTTCACGCACCCCGTCGACCCGGAGCGCTTCGAGAAGCGCGTGTCGCTCACATTGTTCGAGCGGGTCACCGACACGATGGAAAAGGAGCGCGGCAAACCGGCCTTTACCGTCGTCTACGACAAGCTGCATCTCAACGCATACATCCATTCCAGCCAGCTCGATGTGCCGCAAAAGACGGGGCGCCTGGCAATCCGGATCGACCCCGGGCTACGCGCCGCTCGCGGTGGCAACGAAACGAAGTCGGCGCTGGAGACCAGCGTCACCGTGCCGGGCCTGTACAGCCTCGAGATCAGCGGCCTGCAACTCCAGGTTGCGCGCGACGAGCGCGAAGAGCCCAGCCAGGTACTCGTCATCAACGTGAATCACTCCGTGCTCGAGCGCGACATGCCGCAAAACGTACACGCCTGGCTCCTGCCGGATCGCAATCCCGATCCAAAAGTGCAGGCCGCGTTCGATCGCTTCAACCATGGCAAACCGTATCCGTGGTCCGAAGCCACCCTCAACAATGACATCCTGGCGACCTCCACAGCGCTGCCGTTGACCCAGATTCCCGGCGAGCTCGAGCACTACGAGTTGCACAGCTTCCGCCACGAGGCCCAACCCGGTCAGTACCTCTACATCAAAGTCGACAAGGGCCTGCGCTCATTCGGGGGCTACGTCCTCGGCCACAGCTTCGACGGCATCTACCGGGTACCCGAATACCCGAGCGAGTTGCACATAGCGCAACAGGGCTCGCTCCTGGCACTGTCGGGCGAGAAAGCGCTGACCGTGTTGACCCGTGGCATTCCGGCGATACACGTCGAGGTCGGCAGGCTCCTGCCGCTGCAGATCCAACACCTGGTCTCGCAGACGGAAGGTGCCTTCAGCAAGCCGACATTCAAAGACTGGACTTTCGACGCCGCGGATATCACCGAGCGCTTCACGGACACCGTCAGCTTGCCGACGCTCAAGCCCGGTACCGCGCACTACACAACTATTCCGTTGGCCCGCTACATGGCCCACGACGAGGCGGATCACCGCGGAATCTTCTTCATCCGGGTGCAGGCCTGGGATACCGAACACAACCGGCCGCTGCGAGGCTCACAGGACGTGGACTGGAACCGCTCCGGCGGCCTGCCACTGAGCGACACGCGCCTCATCGTCCTGACCGACCTCGGCCTGCTGGCGAAAAAGTCCCTGGACGGCTCGCAAGACCTCTTCGTGCAATCCATTCACTCCGGCGAGCCGCTCACGGACGTGCACATCGAGATTCTCGGCCGCAATGGCCTCCCCGTTCTAACGGCGAGCACCGATGCCGAAGGCCATGCGCATTTTCCTGACCTACGCAGCTTCAAACACGAGCAACAGCCGGTACTCTACCTCGCGCACCGCGGCGCCGACTCATCGTTCCTGCCCATTGAAGATCGTGACCGCCGCTTGGATCTGTCCCGATTCGACGTAGGCGGCGTCGACAACCGGGTAGACCAGGGAGCGTTGTCAGCCTACCTCTTCTCCGACCGTGGGCTGTATCGCCCCGGCGAGGAAATCCACGCAGGGGTCATTGTGCGCACCCAGGACTGGAAGTCCTCTGTGCAAGGTGTGCCACTCAGACTCGAGATCACCGACCCGCAGGGCATCCGGGTGCGCAGTGAGCCGTTCAAACCCGGCACGGCCGGCTTCGCCGAAATCCGTTACGCCACCCGTACGACCTCGGCGGCAGGAAACTACACACTGTCGATTTCCCTGGTGCACCCGCAGGGCGATACCGTACTGATCGGTTCGACCACCGTGCAGGTGCGCGACTTTCAGCCCGACCGGCTGCGCATGACTACGCACTTCTCGGCGGAAGCCGCCGAAGGTTGGGTTTCGCCTGACAACCTGCAGGCCACCATCAATCTGCAGAACCTGTTTGGCACCCCCGCCGCCAACCGGCGAGTCACCGCACGCATGACGCTGTCGCCGGCTTTCCCGGCATTCAACGCCTACCCTGGCTACCAATTCTATGATCCACAGGCCGCAAAACAGGGGTTCGAGGAGACACTCGCACCGGGTACCACCAACGATAAAGGCGAAGCGGCTTTCGACCTGCAGCTGCAACGCTTCGCACGCGCAACCTATCGCCTGCAGGTCGAGACCGAGGGGTTCGAGGCCGACGGCGGCCGGGGTGTTAGCTCGGCTGCGGCCCAACTCGTCTCCAACATGCCCTACCTGGTGGGGTGGAAAGCCGACGGCGACCTGGGCTACGTCTCCCGCGACGCCAAGCGCGCAGCCAGCTTCATCGCGATCGATCCACGTGCCCACAAAACCGTGGCCGAACACCTCAAGCTCATAAGACTCGAAACCCGGTTCGTCTCCTCGCTCATTCGCCAGAACAACGGCACGTACCAGTACGAGTCCCGTCGCAAGGATGTCGTGCTGGACGAGCATGACGCGACAGTGCCGCAGACCGGGCTGTCTCTGGCACTTGCAACAGACACTCCCGGGTATTTCGCGTACGTGATCACCGACGGCACCGGCCAGAGACTCGCACGCATGGAGTATCACGTTGCGGGGGACGCAAACCTCACGCGGACGCTCGAAAAAGATGCGCAGCTCCAGATCGCACTCGCGCGCAACGACTATTCGGCGGGCGACGAAATCGAGATGCAGATCCAGGCCCCGTACACGGGCTCGGGGCTCATCACCATCGAGCGGGACCGGGTGTACGCATGGCACTGGTTCCACACCACGACCACGAGCTCGAGCCAGAAAATCAAGCTGCCGGCGGGAATCGAAGGCAACGCCTACATTCATGTCGCATTTGTCCGCGATCCCGGCTCCGACGAGATCTACAGCAGCCCGCTCTCGTACGGCGTGCAGCCGTTCTCCATCAATCTCGACGCGCGCAAGAACGCGATCCATCTCGACGTCCCGGGCCTCGTCAAGCCGGGCGACACACTCAAGATCGGCTACTCGACCCAACGGGCGGCGCGCATCGTCGTGTTCGCCATTGATGAAGGCATTCTCCAGGTCGCCGCGTATCACACGCCCGACCCCCTGTCGCACTTCTTCCAGAAACGCTCACTCGACGTGACGACGTCACAGATCCTCGATCTCATCATGCCGGAGTTTCGTCGCGGTGATCTCGGAGCCGCCCCCGGTGGCGACCAGGGAAGCGCGCTGGGGCGCCATCTCAATCCTTTCCAGAGAAAAGGGGATAAGCCCGTCGTGTTCTGGTCGAGCATTCTCGACTCGGACAGCAGCGCACGCGAACTCCAGTACACCGTACCGGACTATTTCAACGGCACACTTCGTGTCATGGCGGTCGCCGTCACCGACGACACCATCGGCGTCGCGGAAAACCGCACCCTGGTGCGCGGTGACTTTGTTCTCTCACCGAATGCACCGACCACCATCACCCCCGGTGATGAGTTCGAAGTCAGTGTCGGCGTGGCGAATAATCTCGCCGGATCGGGTGCCAATGCCCAGTTGAGTGTCAGCCTCAAAACAGGCGCCGCCCTGCAGATCGAAGGCGCCGCGAGCCAGACGCTGTCGATCGCCGAAAACCACGAGAGCTCGGCGCACTTCCGCTTAAAAACACTCGACACCCTGGGTGCCGTCAACCTGGAATTTACCGCGGCCAGTGGCGCTGTCTCCGCGCGCAGGCACATCGACATCAGCGTACGGCCGGCGACTCCTTACATGACGTCGCTCCTGGCCGGAACTTTCAAACACGGCAGTAAGGACGTCAGGATCGATCGCAACCTGTACCCGCAATACAGGACGCTCGACGCGTCCACTTCCTTGGTGCCGCTTAGCCTCGCTCACGGGCTCGTGAGCTATCTCTCCAACTACCCCTACGCCTGCACGGAGCAGATTGTCAGCCAGGCGATGCCGGCATTGACGCTGGCCGAGCGCCCGGAGTTCGGTTACGTCGTGACCGAGTCCGGTGCCGACATCGAATCCTTGATAAACGAGTTGCGAGTGCGTCAGAACGACGAGGGCGCCTACAAGCTCTGGCCGGGTGGCAACACTGTCGTTGAGTTCGTCTCCCTGTACGCGCAACACTTTCTTATCGAGGCCACGGCCCAGGGCAAAGCCGTCCCCGCAAGCCTCGTTCAGAGCGGCAATGCCTACCTGCGGGCGGTGGCCATCCGCGACGGTAACAATCTCGCCGACGAGCGCGACTCGGCGTATGCCATCTATCTGCTGGTACGGCAGGGACACGTCATGTCGGCGGAAGCTTCCGCTCTGCGTAAGCGGCTCACAGAGCGTTACAAGGACCGATGGCAGCAGGACATCGCTGCCGCGTGGCTCGCCGCGTCGTTCAAACTGATGCACCAGGACCACGAGGCCGACCAGGCCATCGCCGCCATCCGCTTCGAGCAAGCAGCGGCACCGGGGACCCTGGATGAGGGAATCTACGACGACCCGATGACACGCGACGGCTTCCTGCTCTATGTGTTGTCGAAACACTTCCCGGACCGCCTCTCGGCGCTGGGCCCTGAGGTACTCGAGAATCTTGCGACTCGCATCAACAGCAACCGCTACCACTCCCTGTCGGCGGGCACGACGCTGCTCGCTCTCAACGCCTATGTTGCCGCCACGCACGCCGACACCGCGCCCCAACTCGCCATCCGGGAGTTGCTGCGCGACAAGACCGTCCGGCAGTTGGAATTAGCCGCGACTCTCATGCCGAAAGTACCGTTCAGCGATGCCGCGCAGGCATTGCGCTTCACCAGCGGCACCGATCTGAACGCCTTTTATCTCGTCAACGAGTCCGGCTTCGACCGTACCCCACCCCATGAGGCTATCGTCAAAGGCTTCGAGATCCTGCGTGAATACACCGACGCAATCGGTCACCCCCTCGCCCAGATCAAAATGGGCGACCAGGTTGATGTGCATCTGAAGTTCCGTGCGGTTCAGGAGCACACCACCATCGCGGCTGTTGCCTTGGTAGACCTCCTGCCCGGCGGATTCGAGCTGGTCATCCCGACGGGCAACAGCGAACCCGGCCCATGCTCATTCTGCACGGGGGGCGCTACGGAAGCGGACCTCAACTACGCCGACCCGCGCGAGGACCGAGTGGTCTTCTACGGCACTCTGACCAGCGATGTACAGGAAGTGGTCTACCGCATCAAGGCAACCAACATCGGCACGTACACCATACCTCCCGCTTACGGCGAGGCGATGTACGACCGCAGCCTGGTAGCCCGCTCGATCGCAGGGAAAATCGAGGTGGTGAAGCCATGAACATTCTAGCCCGGCGCCGACTCACCAATCGGACACTGCGCGCACTCTACGTGACCATCCTAGCGGCGATGGCGCTGTCAGTGATACTGGCCATAGTCCGCTTCTGGCCACGTCAACCGCTCGCCGCGCGCATTCCATCATCGACGGCCGTACTGGCCGCCGATGGCCGGCTACTGCGCCTGACGATGGCGCGCGACCAGCAATACCGCCTATGGACTCCACTGGACAAAGTCTCGCCCGAATTCGTCGAGGCCCTGTTGCTCCACGAAGACCAACACTTCTACGACCACGCGGGAGTCAACCCCGTCTCGTTGGTTCGTGCCGCATCCGCCACCTACAGCGGCGGCGTGCGACAGGGTGGCTCGACAATCACCATGCAGCTCGCCCGGCTCATGTACGGCCTCAATACCCGTACGGTGAGCGGCAAGCTGCAGCAGATGGCCCTGGCGATAGGCCTCGAGCTGCGCTACTCGAAGCGTGAACTGCTGGAAGCCCATATCAATCTGCTGCCGTATGGCGGCGATGTGCAGGGCATCGGCGCGGCCAGCCTCATCTACTTCGGGAAAAATCCAGCGCAGCTCGCACTCAACGAGGCCCTCACCCTGGTGCTCATTCCCCAAGCACCCTCGGCGCGCTCGCCACTCGTGTCCGCCGAGCCTGCCTCACTGACGGCCGCACGGCGCCGCCTGTTCGCGCAGTGGCAGGTAGAACACCCCGAGTCCGGCGATCAGGCCGGCCTGATAGCACTCCCGCTCCACTACTACGGCTCGCGGCAGCTCCCCTTCGAAGCCCCTCACTTCACCGGACTCGTCCTCGGCCGTGGCCATAGAACACCCATCATCCAGACGACCCTGGACCTCAACCAACAGCACCTGGTCGAGCGCATCCTGCAGGGATACGTACGTGAGCAGCAGCGCCTGGGTGTGCAAAACGCCGCCGCGCTCCTGGTCGATACCCGCGACCTCGGCGTCCGCGCCATGATCGGCTCCGCCCGATTCTCGGACGACTCCATCTCGGGGCAGGTGAACGGGACGATCGCGAAGCGCTCGCCGGGCTCTGCCTTGAAACCGTTCATCTACGCGCTCGCGATCGATCAGGGACTCATCCACCCGCTGACCATGTTGAAAGACGCACCAACATCGTTCGGCGCCTACAGCCCGGAAAACTTCGATGGCCGCTTCATCGGCCCTATCAGCGCGACCGAGGCTCTCATCCGCTCACGCAATGTGCCGGCGGTGGCGCTCTCGGCACGGCTGGCGCAACCGAATTTCTACCAGTTTCTTCGCGACGCCGGCATCGCGCACCTGGCCTCCGAACACCACTACGGCCTGTCGCTCGCCCTGGGGGGCGGTGAAGTCACAATGGAGGAAACCGCGGCGTTGTACGCAATGCTCGCGAACGGCGGAATGTTGCATCCGGTGCGTCACAAGCTGTCGGATCGCGAAACCGTAGGCACCCAACTCCTGTCGGAGCAGGCGGCCTTCTTGACGACGCAGATGCTCCAGGAAAATCTCAGGCCCGACGCACAGGCCGTGCGCACGCAAGGCGCTGTACACGTCGCCTGGAAAACCGGCACTTCCTGGGGATTTCGTGACGCCTGGACCGCCGGAATCTTCGGACACTATGTGCTCGTGGTCTGGGTCGGCAACTTCGACAGCAGCAGCAATCCCGCCTTCGTAGGCATCCAAGCCGCGGCGCCGCTGTTCTTCCGGATCTTCGATGCGCTCCATTCCGCGGAACCGACCATGAGCGATCTGACACTCCGGCCGCCGTCAGGGGTAACACACGTTGCCGTGTGCGCCGCCTCGGGCGACCTGCCGAACGCCGAGTGCCCGCAAACCGCGCTGACCTGGTTCATTCCCGGCAAGTCGCCGATCCGGATCAGCGACGTTCACCGCCGGATCTGGTACGACACGCGCACCGGCACGGAGGCTTGTCCGCCGTATGACCCCACCTTCGTACGCTCGGAGGTATTCGAATTCTGGCCTTCCGACGTCCTGCGCCTCTTTGCCGAAGCCGGGATGCCCCGCCGCCAACCCCCCGCGTCCGCTTCCTGCCAACAAAACGCCTCGGTTGGGCTGGCCCCCCACATCAATTCCCCGCTATCCAACACTACTTACACGCTCCGCGCCGCTCGCGTCGGCAGCGAAACGATCCCTCTTGCCGCGACCACCGACGGCGAAGTCCGCACCATCCATTGGTTCGTCGATGACGCCTACATCGGCACCAGCCAGCCCGACATCGCCGTGAGCTGGACTCCGGGCAGATCAGGCGAATTCACCGTGCGCGCCGTAGACGACCAAGGTCGCGCCGACAGCCGCGCATTGCGAGTCGCTGTCGTCCCATGACACCCGCATGACACCGGGGCGCCGGCTTCGTTTATGCTGGCGCCGCTCAAAGGGGACCGCATGCTCTGGCTGAAAGCCTTTCACGTCGTTTTCGTCGTCACCTGGTTCGCGGGATTGTTTTACCTCCCGCGCCTGTTCGTCTACCACTCCACAGCGACGGACGAGCCCGGGCTGCAGCGCTTCGTGATCATGGAGCGGCGCCTGTTTGGAATCATGACCCTGGGCGGGACGCTCGCAGCGCTGTTTGGCGTTGCCATGATCGTCGCGGCACCCGGGTATCTCTCGTTCGGCTGGCTGCACGTGAAGCTCGCCCTGGTGGCCCTTCTGATCGGGTACCACGCCTGGTGCCAACGCCTGATGATCGCCCTGCGCGATGGTAAAAACGGCCATTCGGAACGCTGGTATCGCCTCTTCAACGAGGCCCCCGCCCTGCTCCTCATCGCCATAGTGGTGCTCGCCGTCGTAAAGCCGTTTTGAGCGTCCGCTCGCTCATTTCCGCTTAATATTCAAGTAGTTAACTCACGCTGGAGCGCCTTGAGGGCCTTCCGGGGCCAATTTAAGTCGAACGCCTGGACTACCCCTCAACGCCGGGCACGAGTTATGTTTCTCCCCGAGGGTGAGGGAAAATAACGAAGGGGACGACAATGGCTGAGCCTGGAGCGTCACAGATCCTGAACCGCCACGCGACGGTGGGCAGGCGCTTCTCGTACGAGCGAGCCGTCAACGAGCTGCTCGCCGGGACTGATATAAAAATAAACGGCCCGCGTCCGTGGGATATCCGCGTGCACGACGAGCGCTTCTTTCATCGGGTATTGGGACGGGGGACCCTGGGGGTGGGCGAGTCCTACATGGACGGCTGGTGGGATTGCGAGCAGCTGGACGAGATGTTGACTCGCATCCTCAGTCACGACATAGACGAGAATTTACGCTCGCCGCGCGCGGTGCTGTTAGCTATCACCGCGCGTCTCATCAACATGCAGAGCCAACGCCGCGCTTTCCGCGTGGGAAAGCAACACTACGACCTCGGCGACGACCTCTACGAGCGCATGCTCGATCCCCGCATGATCTACACGTGCGGCTATTGGGAGAACATGCACTCGCTGGATGCGGCGCAGGAGGCGAAGCTCGATCTCGTGGCGCGCAAGATAGGCCTGAAACGCGGCATGCGCGTGCTCGACATCGGCTGCGGCTGGGGCGGCGCCGCGCAATTCATGGCGGAGTGCTACCAGGCCGCGGTGACGGGCGTCACCGTCTCGCAAAATCAACAGCTGACGGCACAGAAACGCTGTGCGGGCCTGCCGGTCGATATCCTGCTGCAGGACTATCGCAGCATGAGCGGCAACTTCGATGCCATCTACTCGCTCGGCATGTTCGAGCACGTCGGCGTGCGCAACTACCGTACTTATCTGAAAAAGGCCCGTGAGTTGCTGCGACCGGACGGGCTGTTTCTCCTCCACACGATCGGCAGCAATCGCTCGTCGGTTGCCACGGACCCCTGGATCGAGAAATACATCTTCCCCAACGGGCAGATTCCCTCACTGGCGCAGATCGCGGCCGCCGCCGAAGGCCTGTGGGTCATCGAGGATGTCCACTCGTTCGGGGTGGACTATGACCGTACCCTCATGGCCTGGTCCGCGAATTTCGAGCGAAACTGGCCGGACATCGCGGCGCGTTATGGCGAGCGTTTCCGCCGGATGTGGCACTTCTGGCTGATGGCTTCGGCGGCCAACTTCCGGGCCCGTAAGACACAACTCTGGCAAATCGTCCTGTCCCCCAAGGGCGTCGCCGGCGGCTACCACGCCGTCAGATAATATCGTCCTACGCACGCTGATGGTGCACGCGACCTAGGTCCCGTGCACCGTCAGCGCATCTTATGTCCATTCTGTGACGAATCACCGGCAGCGCGCAGGGATGAAATTGTTAGGGTGGGGGTTGCTACCGCGCTGCAAAAAATGAACACCGCCCGACCCCTACAGCCTCATCCCGCGGTGACCGCGCCCGATCCGGCGGCGCCGGCGCCCCTGGACAACGCAAGGATGCTGAAGACACTGCTGGCCAACGTGGACGGCATGGTGTACCGCCGCCGCCTGGACCCCGACTGGACGATGGAGTTTGTCAGCCAGGGCTGTCTGCGGGTCACAGGCCATCAACCGGCCGACATTCTTCTCAACACCCGTATCGCCTATGACGACCTCACCCTGCCGGACGACCGGCTCTGGGTGCGGGAGGCGATCCGCTGCGCCGTCGCAGAATTGCGCTCCTTCGACCTGGAATACCGCATCGTTCATGCCGACGGTAGCGTCCGTTGGGTGTGGGAACGCGGCACGGGGGTGATCGACGTCGACGGACGCCCCATCGCCCTCGAGGGGCTCATCCAGGACATCACCAAACGCAAGAGCGCCGAAACCATGCTCCGCGAGGCAGAGCGGCGCTATCACGGCCTGTTCGACAACGCGATCGAGGGCATTTTCCGGACTACGGTCGAGGGCAATTACCTGGATGCCAACCCGGCCCTGGCGCACATTTATGGCTTCGACTCGCCACAGCAGTTGATGGCATCCCTGCGCGACATCGGGCGGCAGCTGTACGTCGACCCCCAGCGGCGCGAAGAATTCATGCGCATCGTGAAGGCGCGCGGCTCGGTGACCGGCTTCGAGTCGCAGGTCTACCGCAAGAGCGGCGACATTATCTGGATCTCGGAAAACTCACGCCTGGTGCTCGGCGAGGACGGGCGCCCGACCGGCTACGAGGGCACGGTTGAGGACATCACCGAGCGCCGCCTCTACCAGGCCCGCATCGAGCGCCAGGCCAACTATGACACGCTCACCGGGCTTGCGAACCGCTCGCTGCTGCAGGACCGCCTCGAGCAGGCACTGTTGACTGCCACGAGCTTCGGCACGCGCCTCGCCGTCGCCTTCGTCGACCTCGACCGCTTCAAATACATCAATGACAGTCTCGGCCATCACGTCGGCGACGAGTTGTTGAAAGAAGTAGCTGCGCGCGTGCAGTCCTGCGTACGCGAATGCGACACGGTGGCGCGACTTGGCGGCGACGAATTCGTGCTGCTCATCAACGGACACTCCGGCCCGGATTCCGTGCAACAGATCATGGAGCGCATGCTGGTCGCGGTATCGCAGCCGTGGATCGTCGACCAGGGCGAATACCACGTCAGCTGCAGTATCGGCGTCGCGCTTCATCCGGAAGATGGCGAGGATGCACGCACACTCCTGAAACACGCCGACTCCGCGATGTATCGCGCCAAGGACAGCGGTCGCGACAACTTCCAGTTCTTCACACGCGAGCTCAACACGCTCATGACGGAGCGGCTCGAGATGGAGGGACATCTGCGCCGCGCGCTCGAGCGACAACAGTTCGTGTTGGCTTACCAGCCGCGCGTCGATTTGGACGGGGGTCGTATCATTGCAGCCGAGGCCCTGTTGCGTTGGCGCATTCCCAATCGGGGCACAATAATGCCCCAACGTTTCATTGCGCTGGCGGAGGAAACCGGCCTCATTGTTCCCATCGGCAAATGGGTGTTACAAACCGCCTGCGCGCAGAACAAGGCCTGGCAGGACGAGGGACTGCCGCCCATCGTGGTGTCGGTCAATGTCTCGGCGCGGCAGTTTCGCCAGGAGAGCATCGTCCAGACGGTCGCCGAGGTGCTGCGGGATACGGGTCTCGAGGCGCGCTATCTCGAGCTCGAGCTCACCGAGAGCATGGTAATGCACGATGCGCCCCAACTCGTCGCGATGCTCGACCAGCTCAAGGAGCTCGGCGTGCAGATCGCCGTGGACGATTTCGGTACGGGCTACTCGAGCCTCTCCTACCTGAAACGCTTTCCGGTCGACCGGTTGAAGATCGACCGCTCGTTCGTCGAGCACATCGCCAGCGACGCCGATGACGCGACGATCGTGCGAACGATCATCGCTCTCGGCCACAACCTGGGTTTGAAGGTTGTGGCCGAGGGCGTGGAGTCCGAGGAGCAGTTGCGCTTCCTGCGCTCGAACCTTTGCGACGAAGCGCAGGGGTTCCTGATGGGCCGCCCGGTCTCGGCCCGCCACCTGCGGCGCATCTTTACCAGATTGAGACGCGATCCTCCGGCTTGATATAGAGCTTATCGCCCGGATGCACATTGAACGCGTCGTACCACTCGTTGATGTTAGGAAGCGGTCCGTTCACGCGGAAGTATGGCGGACTGTGCACGTCCGACATCACATACTCGCGTAGCTGACCGTCGCGGATCTTGGTCCGCCACACCTGCGCCCAGGAAAGGAAGAAGCGCTGGTCGCCGGTGAGTCCGTCGATGACTGGCGCCGGCTCGCCTTTGAGGGACAGGTGATAGGCATGGTAGGCCATGTTGAGGCCGCCGAGATCGCCGATGTTCTCACCGATGGTATTGGCGCCGTTCACGTGCAGGCCCGGTAGCGCCTCGAAGGCCGAGAACTGGTTGACGAGCCGTGTCACGCGGCCTTTGAACACGTCGGCATCCTGTTGGGTCCACCAGTCTTTGAGCCCGCCGTCGGGCCCGAACTTGCGTCCCTGATCGTCGAAGCCATGACCGATCTCGTGACCGATCACCGCGCCGATGCCACCGTAGTTCACGGCGGCGTCCGCGTTAGGATCGAAGAACGGCGGCTGCAGGATCGCCGCCGGGAAAACGATCTCGTTGTTGAGTGGGTTGTAGTAGGCGTTGATCGTCTGCGGTGTCATCTGCCATTCCTGCCGATCGACAGGCTTGTCGAGACGTGCCACCTGGTACTGCCAGCGCCATTCGGCCGCGCGCCGAACATTGCCGATGAGGTCGTCGCGCCGGATCTGCAGGGCCGAATAATCCTTCCACTGATCGGGATAGCCGATCTTCGGGGTAAAGGTGGCCAGCTTCTCGTGCGCGCGCGATTTCGTCTCCGGCGTCATCCACACGAGAGAGTCGATCCGCTCGCTGAGGGCGGCGCGCAGATTCGCCACCAGCTCCTGCATCTTCGCCTTCGATTCCGGCGGGAAGTAACGGGCAACATATAACTGCCCCACGAGCTCCCCGAGTCCGCCATTCACTTCATCCACCGCGCGTTTCCAGCGCTCGCGCTGCTGTGGCTGACCGCGTAGCGTCTGCCCGTAGAAGGCGAACCGTGCGTCATCGAAACGCTTCGGCAGATAAGGCGCGTGATCACTCAGGTAATGGAACGTGAGATACGCCTTGAGTGTTGGCAACGGCGTGCTCTTGAAGAGTTCCGACAGATCGTGGACCGCGGTGAGCTCGCTCAGCACCAGATTCTCGCGGCCGCCGACCGCGGAGGCGTCGAGAAACGGTTGCCACGGGAAACCCGGCGCAAAGGCCAGCAGTTGTTTCTTCGTGCGCGGGTTGTAAGTGGCATCCACGTCACGCCGCTTCTCGATCGGCCATTGCACCTTGGCCGCCGCGGTCTCGAAAGCCATGATCTCCTTCGCCTTGGTGGCCGCATCCGCAATGCCGCCCAGCGCAAGGATCTGCTCCACGTAGGCCACGTACTTGGTGCGGATCTCCTGCAGCTTCGGATCGTCCTTCAGATAGTAGTCGCGATCCGGCAGGCCGAGGCTCGACTGGCTGATCACCACCGAGTAGCGATCCGGATTCTTGAGGTCGGGCGGCAGATCCAGATCGAACAGCGATGAGAAGCCCGGCAGGCCGAACAGCTTCGCAACATCCGCCTTGCTGGCGGCGGCGGCGATCCGCTTCAGATCGCCCTCCGCCGGCGCCAGCCCGTTGGTTTCGATCGCGGCCTGGTCCATGTAGGCGGCGTAGTCATCGCCGATCTTCTGCGCCGCAGTGCCGCTCGCAGGACGCGACGCGGCCGCCTGCTCGATGAGCTCGCGCACGCGCTGTTTGGAGAGCTCGTCGAGTTGGTTGAAGGCACCGAAGCTGGTGCGATCCGGCGGGATCTCGAAATGGTCGTACCAGTTACCGCTCGCGTAGGCGAAAAAATCATCGCCCGGTTTGACGGCTGGGTTGCCGGCGCTCAGATCGAGACCGAAGGCGCCGATAGCAGCCTTGTGCGCCAGCTCCGCGGGTTGGGTGGACACTGATTTCTCCTCCACGGGACTCGAATAACACGGAGTGGTGGCCGCCAGCAGCGCCATCAACACCCCCAGAAACAAATTTATTTGGCCGGCACGCATGATTTATTTTACGCCCCCCAATGGTGCACGCGATCCCGCCACGACGGCCGCGCCACCCTGTCAGGTTGCGCGGCATCGGTACCGAGATACATGAAGCCAACGATGGCATCCTTGGCCTCGAGGCCCAGTGCCGCCTTCACCTGCTCGTCGTAAGCCGGGGCGCCGGTTTTCCACATGGAGTTGAACCCCAGCGCCAGCGCCGCCAGCATGACGTTCTGCGCCGCCGCTCCAGCGGCCAGAACCTGCTCAATGACCGGGATTTTTCCGCCCGCCGTGCAGATCGCCGCCACCACCACGATCATCGGCGCCCGAAACGCCTTCTGCCGCTCCCGCTGCAGGCTCTCCGGGGCGGATGACGGGTACGAGCGGTGCAGGTGATCCGCCAACAGGTCACCGAAGCGCTCCAGGCTGTTCCCCTGGATAACAATGAACCGCCACGGGCGCAGGCGACCGTGATCGGGGGCGGCGGCGGCACTGGCGAAAATCAGCTCGAGCGCGCCCTCATCTGGTGCGGGCGCCGTCAAGGCCTTGGCGGAGCGTCGTTCCAGAAGGGCTTCGATGGCTTGCATGTCGTCGTAAGTTCCTTAATCTGTTAGCCGTCAAGGCTCAGCCTCAATTCTGAGGCAATGGGCACAATAACTGCTCGGGACATAAATCGTGTGTAGGAGGGCCATTATGCAAGATCCTCTAATCAAGGCCGCGCAGCAGCTCGGCGTCCCCACTCACAGCAGCGCAGGTCCGCAGCCCGGCTCTTTGAATCTCTGGGCCACCTGGCCCCGCGATCGACTCGAAATCGCCCACGAAGCCCTGGCGCGAGTTGTCGATTACGACAGCGAAGCCCGGGTCGAGCCGTGTGGCAATGTCTGGCGTGCTCATACCCGGGGCTGGAGTTACGAAAGCGATTTCGTCGACGCTGTCGCCACACTTGCGTTACGGGTCGCCGCGAAGCCAGTGACACTTCAGCACGTCGAGACTTAAGGCAGTATTAAGGCTCGGGGCGGGAAACGTGACACACTCGCCCCGTGACCTACTCCGTATCCGAAGCCTGCGAGCGTAACAAGGGCCCGATCCTCGCGATCCTGGCAAGCGCTTTCGCAAACATCCGCAAGGTGCTCGAAATCGGCAGCGGCACCGGCCAGCACGCCGTGCACTTCGCGGCGCATCTGCCCCATCTTCTCTGGCAACCCAGCGATACCGGCACCTACCTGACCGGCCTGCGCGAGCGCATCGCGGGTGAGGGAACGCCGAATTTACTGCCGGCGCTCGAGCTCGACGTCCTCGACCAACCATGGGACGTGGAGTCCGTCGATGCGATCTTCACCGCCAATACGCTGCACATCATGGGCTGGGCCGCGGTACAGGATCTGTTCCGGGGAGTTGGCGCCGTCGCACCCGCACTCCTTTGTATCTATGGACCGTTCCGCTACGGAGGGAAATACACGAGCGCGAGTAACTCCGAGTTCGACCGCTATTTGCGGGCGCGCGACCCTGAGAGCGGCATCCGCAACTTCGAGGATGTCAACACACTTTCGAGTGAGCAAGGTCTGCATCTTTTGGCAGATCACGCGATGCCGGCCAACAATCAGCTGCTCATCTGGCAAAAACCAGCATTGCCGTCCCAGACAAGCCCCCCATAATGATGGCCTGATGCCGCTCCACCGGCATACAACTTGCGGGCATCGACACAATGGCACTTTCCGAGCTCACACAGCTGCCGGCGGCGGTGGCACCGCAGATCGTTGCCGCGGAAGCGACACCGCTGACAGAGCAATACCGGCGAGTTCGGGAAGCGACCGTAGCGCTATGCGCGACACTCTCGCCCGAAGACTTCGTCGTGCAGTCCATGCCCGACGCGAGTCCCGCGAAATGGCATCTCGCGCACACGAGCTGGTTCTTCGAGGAATTCGTACTCCAGCACGCAAATAATGCCTACGAATTCCATGACGCCAGCTTTCGCTATCTCTTCAACTCCTATTACAACGCCGTAGGCCCGATGCACACCCGCTCGAGCCGCGGACTGCTCTCGCGCCCGACCGTGCAACAGGTGCTCGCTTACCGGAAAAGGATCGACGAGCGAATGCTCGAGCTTCTGGAGAAGGACCTCGCCCCGGAGCCCGCACGCGTGCTGACACTCGGATTGCACCACGAGCAACAGCACCAGGAGCTGCTGCTCACCGACATCAAACACCTGTTCTCGTGCAATCCGTTGCTACCGGCTTTCGCGCCACAGTCCCCGCGCTCGGCGCGCGCTGCCCCGGCGCTCGCCTATAAACACTTCGACGGCGGCCTCCTCGAGATCGGACATCGCGGCACGGGCTTCGCGTTTGACAATGAGTGGCCGCGCCATCGGGTCTTTCTTACACCCTTCGAGCTGGCGATCCGCCCGGCGACGATTGCCGAATTCCTGGAGTTCGTCCGCGACGGCGGCTACCGGGATGCCGCCTTGTGGCTGTCCGACGGCTGGGCGCTGGTGAAGAGCGAGCAATGGACGCGACCGATCTATTGGTCGGACTCGCTCGCGCAGGAGTTCACACTGAATGGCGGCTTGCGCGAGTTGGATCCGCAAGCTCCCGTGTGTCACTTGAGTTGCTACGAGGCGGACGCCTTCGCCCGTTGGGCCGGGGCGCGCCTTCCGACGGAGTTCGAGTGGGAGATTGCAGCCGCCGACGTCCCGCGCTCGGGCAACTTCGTGGAGAACCGGCAGTGGCATCCCGTAACGGCGGCGCATCCAACGCCGGCCGGGCGTGCCGGCGCACTACCCCTGTTGCAGATGTTTGGCGATGTCTGGGAATGGACGCAATCCGCCTATGCACCCTATCCCGGCTATCGGGCCGCTCCCGGGGCCCTGGGTGAATACAACGGCAAGTTCATGGTGAACCAACTCGTGCTGCGGGGAGGCTCCTGCGCCACTCCGGGCAGCCATATCCGACCGACCTATCGTAACTTCTTCAACCCCGCGGCCCGCTGGCAGTTCAGCGGCGTTCGCCTCGCGCGAGACCTCTAACTCATGCAAACGAGACTGCGCCTGCCGGGAACACCGGCCCACCATGGCGCCGATTGGCGCGTAGCGGCCCCCTCGCTGGTCGCGGACGTACTCCGTGGGCTGCAGGGTGAGCCGAAGCGGCTGTCGCCCACCTACTTCTACGACGAGCGTGGCTCACAGCTCTTCGATGAGATCTGCGAGCTGCCCGAGTACTACATCACTCGTACGGAAACCCGGATCCTCGAGCGCCACGCGCAGGCGATCGCCGACCGCATCGGCGAGAACGCCCTGCTGGTGGAGTTGGGAAGCGGAGCGAGCACGAAGACGCGACTCCTGCTCGATCGCCTGCCCGACCTCGCGGCCTATGTCCCGGTCGATATTTCGCGCACGCACCTGATGGCCGCCGCGCAAAGAATCGCCAGCGCCTATCCCGGCCTGGAGGTGCTGCCCGCCTGCGCCGACTTCACGCAAGCGTTCCCGCTGCCGAGATCCCGACGAACACCGTCACGCGTGGTGGTGTTCTTCCCCGGCTCCACCATTGGCAATTTCGATCCGCCCGCCGCCATCGAGCTCATGAAGGTCATGCGGCGGATCGCCACGGGAGCAGCAACCGCGCGCCTCGGCTCGTCCCCGGGCACCAGCGCGGGCGGCCTGGTGATCGGCTTCGACCTGGTCAAAGATCCTGCGATCCTGGAGCGCGCCTACGACGACTCCGCCGGAGTCACCGCGGAATTCAATCTGAATGTGCTGCGACGCCTGAACCGCGATCTGGGGGCGGATTTCGATTTGCAGGCCTTCAGCCACGAAGCGATCTGGGTCCCCGAGGCCAACCGCATCGAGATGCGGCTCGTCAGCAAGGTGGCACAGACCGTAACGATCGCCGGAGAAGCCATCTCGTTCGCCGCTGATGAGCGTATTGTCACCGAGCATTGCCACAAATACACTCCCGGGCTGTTTGCCGCCCAGGCCGGTGCCGCTGGCTGGACGGCCCAGCAGACCTGGACCGACGAACGCAATTACTTCCACGTCCAATACCTAGAACAGGACCTGAAGCAGGAGCAGAAGGGGTAAAGTGCGGGCCATGGATGCCCATACCCAGCAAGAGCTGAAAGACTCCATTCGCACGATTCCCGATTACCCGAAACCGGGAGTCATGTTTCGTGACATCACCACTTTGCTGGGCAACGCCCGTGCGTTCCGCAGGGTAGTCGATGAGTTGGTGCAACCCTGGACCGGAACGAAGGTCGACCGCGTCGCCGGTATCGAAGCACGAGGCTTCATTCTCGGTGGTGCCATCGCTCACCAGCTCGCCGCGGGTTTCGTACCCATTCGCAAGAAGGGCAAGCTCCCCCACACCACCGTGCGCCTGGCGTACTCGCTCGAGTACGGTGGCGACGAGATCGAGATTCACCAGGACGGTGTTGCTCGCGGGGAAAAGATCGTCCTGGTGGACGACCTCATCGCGACTGGTGGAACGGCCACCGCGGCCGTGAGGCTGCTGCGTTCCCTGGGCGCCGAAGTGCTCGCCGCGTGTTTCATTATCGATCTGCCGGATCTGGGCGGCTCGCGTCGACTCGCGGAGCTCGAGGTGCCGGTCCGCACTTTGGTAGCCTTTCCGGGCCATTGATCCGCAACATTACGTTGCGGTCATCCTGAATGCAGGCGCCGGCAATCCAGTCATAATAGTCAGGCTCTCGGGGCCGCGCTTTCGCAAGCGGGCCTCCTGAAGCACTGATTTCCTCAACCGCTCAATTTTTCCTTACAGTGGAGCCGATCGATGTTCAAGAAGCTTGTCCCAGTTGTCAGCCTGCTGCTGCTCGCCGCGGGCCCCGTCATGGCCGCCGACACCGCCGCTCCTTCATCGGACACCTCGGCGTCGGCCCCGGCCAAGAGCCACAGCAAGTCGAAGCATCACAGCAAGAAGCACAAGGCCGCCAAGAGCAGCAGCGACTCCAGCGCGCCCAAGTAATCTGACGATTTCGATAAAAAGGCCCCGCCCCCGTGGGCGGGGCTTTTTCTTTTTTTAATTATTTTTTCTATCTGTAGGACTCCTCCGACACGGCTTTGCGCCTTCTGGCTGCGGCGAGGCTTACAGCGGCCTCTGGCGCTCAACCCCCGCGCACGCGACATTCGTCCCCATGACAGTGAAAGATCTCATTTCCCTGGCGGCGGTGGTCGTGGGCATGCTCCTGGTCCTGATTGCGAATTAGCGCGCACCATGATCGAACTGCTGGCTTCGGCCATCGGCATCTGCTAAACCCGCGATGAAAGGCATGACGCAGATGACCAAGCCTCCAGAGAAACAACAACTGCCGCAACAACAGCAGCAGCAGAAGCAGGCTGCCGCGGGCAACTATGAGATCGATCACCTCGGGGAAGACCGCACGCGCGAGCTCTCGGCGCTGTCGAGCCACCTGCAAAGCCTCGCCGAAAAAGAGAAGTCCACGCTGGCGCGCACCCTGCACGACGAGCTCGGCGGCTTGCTGACCGCCGCCAAGATGGACCTCTCCTGGCTGCAATCACGAGTCGACACGCCAGCCTTCCAGGAACGCCTGGCACAACTGGGGAGCGTCCTCGACGAGGCGATGGGCCTGAAACGTCGTGTGGTGGAGGATCTGCGTCCCTCGCTATTGGACCACTTCGGGCTGGCGACGGCGCTACGCGCCTATGTCGACTCCGCTTGTACGAAAGCGGCCGTGCAGGCGGATATCCGTCTGCCGGAAGATGGCGAGCCCATTCCGAAAGACATTGCGATCACGCTGTTCCGCATCGTGCAGGAAGGCCTGAACAACGTAATCCAACATGCAAACGCCAAACACGTCACGCTGGAGCTCACCGCCGGCGGGGGCGAATACTCCTTCCGCCTGGAGGACGATGGGAGCGGCTTCGATCCTAACAGCGCGCGTGACGGCTGGCCCCACGGCATCATGGGGATGCAGCAGCGGGTCCGGGCGCTAGGTGGAAAATTCTCGCTGGAGTCCGCGCCAGGGCGCGGCACGACGCTACGGGTTACGGTTCCCGCGGCGGGTCAATGACTGGCGACGGGCGGCGCCCACTTGGAGCGCCCGTCCACCACTACCGCCTTCAACAACGCGATATCGCGCATCTTGTCGAGAAAGTAGTCGGCTCCGGCGGCGAAGCAGTGGTCCCGCACGAAATCCGAGGCGTAGTTGGTGAGCACGACAATCAGGGGCTGGGCTTCCGGGGGATAGAGCTGCCGTGCCTGGCGAATGACCGCCACACCGTTACCCTCCGCGAGCTCGATGTCGACGACCAGCACGTCATAAGTTGATTCCTGCAGTCGCAGCACCGCATCCGTCTGGGTCGCGGCCTGGGCGGCCACCGCGATACGGCCGGGCTCGGAAAGCAGATCGATCAGGCGGCGCGATAACACGGTCGAGTCCTCGATCAGCAGGATGCGCCGCTCCACCGCTGTTGCACCGTTGAGGCCGGAGGAACGCTCTTCGGCTGTGCCCATGACGTTCACTGCAACAAGTTGTTCTTGATGGCGTAGTACGTGATATCGGCATTCGTCTTCATGGCCATCTTCTCCAGAATCCGTGTGCGATAAGTGCTGACGGTCTTCACGCTCAAGAACAGTTTCGCCGCGATTTCCGACACACTTTTCCCCTCGGCGAGCTTGCAGAAAATCTGGAACTCGCGCTCCGACAGCACGCTGTGCCGTGGCTCGCCGGGCGCGCCCTGGAGGCCGCTGACGAGCATCTCGGCAAGCTCCGGACTCACGTAACGTCCGCCCCGCATCGCCGCCCGGATGGCGCGGCACAGCTCGCCGTCATCCGCATTCTTGCTCAAAAATCCACTCGCCCCCGCGCGCAGCACGTTCAGTCCGTACTGGTTCTCCGGGTAGGCGCTCAACACCAGCGTCGCCACCGTCTCGTGGTGCGACTTGATCTGCCTCAGGACATCCAGCCCCGACATATCCGGCAGCGACAGGTCCAGCAGCAGAACATCACAGGGAATGCCCCGCAGCAGCGTCAACGCCTCGCGGCCGTTCTTGGCTTCGCCCACCCAGGCGAAGTCAGGCTGCGCCTCAATAATCTGCTTGAGCCCAATCCGTACGAGCTGGTGATCATCTACGACTGCGACTCGTATGCTCGGCATAACAGATTTATCGTGACGCTCTCGTGGCCGGGTACCCGATCCGCCGCACTCTCCGTGCTGGGAGACAGGCTACCCCTACCGACGAAAGGTCTATGTGGGAGGCCCGGTGGTAGCAACGGGAGCTATAACGCAACGGAGTGTAGGAATCGTCCGACGCGCCCGCTCCCGGCTCAACGCAGCGAATCGAGGCTTGTTGCCTCATCCTTGTCCCCCGCGCCGACGGCTTCTTTACCATTGTAAGTCTCGAGCCGGTTGTAGAGGGTCTTGAGGCTGACCCCCAGGATCTCCGCCGCCTTGCGCTTCACGTGGCCGCAATAAGCGAGCGTCGCCATGGTCACGCGCCGCTCCACCTCTTCCAGGGGCGTCCCGACGCGTATGGTGATGGTCGTACCGTCGTCCGTCTTCGGCGGAGCGTCCGAAATGGCAACATCGAGCTCGATGATGTCGTCGGCCATGATGAACGTCCGCTGCACGTAGTTTTTCAACTCGCGCACGTTGCCCGGCCAGCTGTGCTGGTAGAGGCGCACGAGCGCATCCCGGGAAAACGACTTGTTGGTACTCTCGGTCTTGTTGAGTTGATCGAGGAAGAACTGTGCCAGCTGTTCGATGTCCGTATCACGCTCGCGCAGCGGCGGCAGACGGATCGGGAAAACATTCAGGCGGTGATAGAGGTCCTCACGCAGCTTGCCGTCCGCCACCGCTTTTTCCGGCTCGCGGTTCGTGGCACAGATCACCCGTACGTCGCTGGCGATGAGCTGAGTGCCGCCCACCCGGGTCACCGCGTTCGTTTCCAGGACTCGCAGCAGCTTCACCTGCAGCTCCATCGGCATCTCGGTGATCTCGTCGAGGAAAATCGTGCCGCCGTTGGCACGCTCGAAAAAGCCCTTGTGTTGCCGGTCCGCGCCCGTGAAGCTGCCGCGCTCGTGACCAAACAGCTCGCTCTCGATGAGTTGCGGAGCGACCGCGCCACAGTTCAATGGCAGGAAGGCAGCATCACGACGCCGCGAGAGCTCGTGCAGCGTCGCCGCCGCGAGCTCCTTACCGGTGCCGCTTTCGCCTATGAGCATCACGGTGGCCGAAGTCGGTGCCACGCGCGACAACTGGTCATACAACACCTGCATACGCGGGGAGTTGCCCAGGATCCGGCCGAAACGTCCGAGCTTGCGCAGTTCCTCGCGCAGCGCGCCGATCTCGTGTTGGAGAGCGGAAGTTTTTTTCGCGTGCCGCAGGACGGCCTGCACGCGTTCCAGGTCCGCGGGCTTTACCAGGTAGTCGCTCGCGCCGGCGCGCAGCGCGGCCACCGCGCTATCCACCGTCGCGTGTCCGGTGACGATGATGACTTCGGTCGCTTCCGGCTTATCGAGCTCGCGTACCAACTCGATACCCTCGCCGTCAGGGAGGCGAAGATCGGTCAACAGGACGTCCGGGCGCTGCCGCCCGAGTTCGATACGCGCATCCCGCAGGCTGTGCGCCCGCGCGACCGTGAAGCCCTCCATGCGCGCGACTTCCTGCAACCAGTCCACGACGTCTGCATCGTCGTCGACTATCAGAGCATGTGCCATGTCATCCCCTGGACCAGATCAAAATCAAAATGACTCAACCGCCACATGACCATACCGCCCCCCGCCGGGAACGATTGATGCGTAATGTGTCGGCACGGAATAACCCACATTAAGGTGCCTCGATGGGCTGGAGAATCGGCGCGGCGGCACTCGGCGTGTTGGCCTTGGGTTTGGCAGCTATGGCGCTCGATCGGCGGCGGCGACGTCGTGCGACGAGATTACCACGGCCGGACATTGACCGCTGGGAAGAAGAAGGCGGCGCCCAGGCGGCCGCGTCATAGGTCCACGGCGCCCGGCCCCGGCGACGCTTTCCCAAGGGAGATCGCCGACACCGCGCTGAACACAATGGAAGCGACCACCACGACCAGGGCCGTGGCCGCCAACTCCTGCGCGAATGGCCCTCCCAGACCGCGATTAACGGCCAGGCCGAGGCAATAGAGGGAGGCGGCTCCTCGGGCGCCGAACCATTCCAGCGGCCGCCGTTGCGCCACCTGGAGCCCCAGGCCCGCGAGGCCGACCCGCACGGCCAACGGGCGCAGGCCGGCTAGTAACATAAGCGCAAACACCGCCATCCGCAGATGCAAGTCTGCGCCTGCGATCAGAGCTCCGATCAGCACCATGACGAGCACTGCTGCGAAGCGCTCTATACGGCCGGCGAAACGCAGGACTCGTGCGCTCGGCGTGGGTTTACGCAGAGAGTGACGGAGGCGCCCGCCGTGCGAGAGAGCCAGGCCCGCGATAAACACCGCGATCAGGCCGTCAGTGCGCAATGCGAGCGCACCGACGTAGGTCAACACGGCTGTTGCGACCACAATCATGTCTTCCAGGAGGTCGCCTTGGCGATCCGGGTCCAGCAGCGCCAGCCAACGCATCATGAGAGCGCCCACGAGCCAACCCACAACAGCGCCCCCTGCGACCGACCAGACACTCAGCAACAGGTGTGTACCGAGCGCCCCGGAGCCCGAGTCGTCGAAGCCCAGGAACTCGAGCATGATCAACAGCAACGGTGCGGCCAACGCGCTGGTCAGCGCGCCTTCCGCAGCGAGCGTGAAAGGCACGGCGTCCTGGTCGATTTCGGTAGGAACGTGAATATCGGAAGCCAGCACCGCATCCGTGGGCGCGATCACGACTCCGAGCAACAGTGCCGCGACCAGGTCCATTCCGAACAACACGTGAGCGGCGGCAGCCGCCAGGCCCACCGTCGCGAGCAGGGTCAGTGTCGCCAACCGCACCGGTACGCGCCAGAAATGCCACTCGAACGGCACCCGCAGCCGCAACCCCGCGCAGAACAGGGCCACCAGTAGCACGATCTCGCTGACGGACTCGACGAGACCGCTATCCTCCACCACGTGCGGCTCGAGCAGGTGCAAGCCCGCCGGGCCGGCCAGAACACCAATTCCGAGGCCGATGAGAATCGGATACGGCGACCAGCGCGTGAGCGGCAGGTCGGTTTTAGTGTTGTCCCGCCTGCGCACCGCTGCCCGCCCCGGAATCCGTCCGTAGCGATGGCTCGCTACGCAGGTCCCGGATCTGATCGTGGTTGGTCATCACATCCTCGAACTGTCGCAAGACGATCGCACGCACGAGACCCGGCAGCGGATCGTCCAACGCATTCCGGTAGACCTCGAGCGCGCGGCTCCCGCCGCGCTCGCACTCGTCGAGAATAACTCCATCCCCGTCACAAGCAAGAGCTACGCGTAGATCCGACCAGTGACGATGCGCGGCGGCCGAATCCCCCGGCGGCAACGGCTCCAGGTCGCCACCCAGGAGGCGGACCAGGGATTGCAGTTCCTGCAGGGCCTGTGCGCAATCCTGCAGGTGCGACATCACCAGCGCCCTCAGTCGCGGCCCACGGACATGCTCCGCACAGACCCGCAGACCCTGCTCGGCGTCGCGACGGGCCGCAATCAACTCTTTCAGCGCATCTATGGTGAAACGATGACTCATGGCAGTGGCCTTGTTGTTCGATGGGGGCGTAAACCGTGAGGGTGCTCGAATCAGGAGAAGCAGGAGAAGCAGGAGATGTGCCGAAGTAGTGCGAATGTCGGCGCCCTCACACGCCAGGAACACGGGTTAGGTGTCAGTGCCGCCGTATCGTTCCATGTCCTCCGGTGTCATCCCGGTGGCACGCACATTTTTCAGCGCCGGTATTAATTACAGTGCCATTTGCCGCGGAATCCGCGCCCTCCCGACACCCGCGGCCCGGCGGTCGCGCCTGGCGCCCGCCCGTCGCCGGTGGTGCCGATGTAACACATTGAAAATAATTATGAATCTGCCCGGGGCCACTGCGCGGGCGGCGGCGGTGCGATTTTTTTGCAACACGGCGTTCCTGGCATGTGTGTTGCATTCTGTGCCGATACGGGGGTCCGAACGGACTGGAGCCAGTTTCGCGCTATGGCCACGGCATGCCGGGCGGTAGCGCTTACCGAAGACCCCCCGTTTGGCGGGCTGTGGTGCGACCAGCCCGCTATTTTTTTATTTGGCTGAAAGTCGCCTGGCGGCGCTTTCAGCGAGCGCGGGTAGAGCGGGTTGCCTGAACTCGCCGGCAAAAAGCGTGGTTTTTGCCGGCGAACAGCGGGCCAGTTGTGAGCTAGGGAGGGTTCGGCGCGCGTCTTCGTTAAGCGGGCTCAAGGATGTAGTCCTCACTGCCGCGTTAGGGCGGCGAGGCGGCGGACCATTGGTACGAAGGTGTCGAAATCAACAGGCTTCGGCACATGCAGGTCGAAGCCTGCGGCGATCGCCGCTGCCACATCCATTTTCGAGGCGTACCCGGTCACCGCGATCGCCAGCATATGGCGGCCAACCTGGAGCGTACGCAGCTTCCTCACCAGTGAATAACCGTCCTCATCCGGCATACCAATGTCGGTAACCAGGATGTCGAAGTGCGCACCGGCAGCCTGCAGATGTTGGAACGCCGAGCCGGCCGAATCGGTCACGGTGACCTGGGCCCCTTCGAGCCGCAGTGTTTCCGCGACAACCGTGCGCGCATCCATTTCGTCATCGACCACCAGGATCGAGAGGCCACCGAGACTCCGCGACGCCATACCCATCTCGACAGCGGCTACGGTGTCGCTGGCTACGGTCCATGAGGGTGCCGTTGGCAGCCTGACCACGAACGTCGCACCCGCGCCCGTGCCGGCGCTGCTCGCGGAAACCGAGCCGCCGTGTAAGGCCACGATCTCGCGCACGAGCGTGAGGCCGAGACCCAGGCCGCCCGAGTGTCGTGTGCTCGAGCTGTCTCCCTGGCGGAAGCGATCGAAGACATGGGGCAACAGTTCCGCCGCGATGCCCTGCCCGGTGTCACTGACCGTCAGTTCGGAAAATCCCTCCACATCGCGCAGCGTGACCGCGATCCGACCGCCCGATGAGGTGAACTTCACGGCATTGGAGAGCAGGTTGGCCACGACCTGTTGCAAGCGATCCGGGTCACCGCGCAACTGTCCGGCGCCCGGGGCCAACTCCATCACGAGATCGATGCCGCGCGCCGCGGCCCCCGGCCGCGCAAGGTCGAGCGCAAGCTTCACCACCCGCCCCAACTGGGTGGGTCGGAAGTCGACCTTGAGCTTACCGGTCCCGACCCGCCCCAGGTCGAGCAGATCGTTGACCATCTTCAGCTGGGCTTTGGCACTCTGCTCGATGCGGGGCGTGATGGAGGCGACCTCGGGATCGTCGCGACGCTTGAGCGTGAGAATACGATTCCAACCCAGGATCGCGTTCAGAGGCGAGCGCAACTCGTGCGAGATAACCGACAGAAACTCGTCCTTTGCACGGTTTGCGGACTCCGCCGCCTCGCGCAACTTGCGCTCCTGCTCGAGAAGAGAAGCCGTGGCGCGCTGCCTTCCAACAGCCGCCCGGCGCGCCGAGCTCACGTTTCGCGAAGTCACCAGCAGCTCGGTGACCGAGCCGTCGTCACCCTTCTGGGCGCGACCGCGGATGGTCAGCCATTGGCGCGCGCGGCCGCGCATCCGGGTGCGTACAATCAGATCGACTTCGGTATCGGCGACCAAGGCCGACTCAACCGCGTCAACGAGTTTCGCGCGATCGCCGCGTTGAATACGCTCCTGCAGCTCCGGCCAGGAAATCTGCGCATCCGGTGGCCAGCCGAATTCAGTTTTGAACTGCGAATTCGCGCGCAGCTCGTGTGAGCCCCGCGCTATGCGGCAATAGCCGAGGCGGCCGGCCGCCAGCACCGATTCCAGCTCGTCCATACGCTGCGCCAGGGCGTCGCGCTCGAACTGGGTGCGCAGCAGGGAGCGCTCTAGCTCGCGCATGGGGGAACCGGGATCGTTGTCGTGAATTGTTGTCATGTCGTTCGCACGAGACTTCAGCGGCGGCAGCTCGGAAGCGGTGGAGTTCTTTACACACCGTTGCAACTTCTCCCTGCGGTAGGCTCGGGGGAGGACTCCCCCAGGAGGGCGTTAAGTGGCATTTGCCGCCCGTCCAGCGCTGTTGGCATAGCTGTTGCTCGAGGTCAGTTGATTACCAGTTGAGGATTCCTCGAATGTCCAATGCCGTATTGGGACTGCGTCTAAAACAGCAGCTCACCCTCACTCCCCGGCTGCAACAGTCGGTGAAGCTGCTACAATTATCGGCACTCGAATGTGTGCAAGAACTGCACCAAGCCATCGCGCAGAATCCGTTCCTGGAGGAAAGCGCCGAAACACCGGAGTCACAGCAGGCCGAGGAAGGCCCCGCTGACGGTAGCGCTCCTGACCTCGATTTTTCCGGCTCCAGCTCCGGAGGCGGCGATGACACTCCGGACTGGACGGAGTGGACGGCGTCTCCATCGACTCTGCACGATTCCCTGCGCGAGCAACTCCTGCTGCTCGGCCTCAGCGAGCGCGACTATGTGCTTGCGAACCTGATCATCGACGCCCTCGACGAAGACGGCTTCCTGCGGCAGCCGCTGGAGGAGTTCGCCGCGCAGGCTCCGGGAGCCGAGCCAGGTGAGCTCGAGACCGCATTGCGCATCGTACAAACACTGGAGCCGCCCGGAATTGCGGCGCGTGACCTCGGCGAGTGTCTTTCGCTGCAACTCCAGGCACTGGAGCGCAATGTGCCGGGTCGCGAGCTCGCGCTCGATATAGTACAGAACAAGCTGGCGTTACTTGCCGCGCGGGATAACACCCGTCTGCTGGACGGGTTGAATTGCTCAGAAGATGCCCTGCGCGCCGCCATGGAGCTGATCCGCAGCCTGGATCCCAGGCCCGGGTCCAAGGTCGGTACGTTCGAGCCCCGGGCGATCGTTCCTGACGTCATTGTCCGTAAGGAAAAGAAACGCTGGATGGTGAGCGTCAACGCCGCGATCTACCCGCGCATCCGGGTGAACCAACAGTACGCTGACTACTTTCGGCAGGCTCGCGACGGTGAGACGACACTACTTGCGCAGCATCTGCAAGAAGCACGCTGGCTCGTGCGCAACCTGGAGCAGCGCTTTCTAACGATCCAGCGCGTGGCGGAAGCGGTCGTCGCGCGTCAGAAGAACTTCTTCGAATACGGCGACCTTGCGATGCGCCCGCTGACGCTGCGCGAGATCGCGGATGAGCTCAACCTGCACGAGTCCACGGTGTCACGTGCAACGAGCCATAAGTTCATGGCCACTCCACGGGGTGTGGTGGCGTTCAAGCGTTTCTTCTCGCGCCAGCTCGCCACCACGAGCGGTGGCTCGTGCTCCGCAACGGCGATCCGCGCGCTCCTGCGAGAATTCATTGCGGCCGAGGATCGACGCAACCCGCTCTCCGATGTGCAACTGACCGAGCTGCTGTCCGAGCGAGGCGTAAAGGTGGCCCGACGCACCGTTACCAAGTACCGCCGCTCGATGCAGCTTCCAGCTGTTGATTTCAGACGCGCGTAGCCGGCGCGCCAGACAGAACCCTTTGGGGGGAGGCGCTGATAGCCTCCCCTCTGCCCCGCTATTGCGCTTACTGACGCGACCTGGTGCCGTTGGGCATGCTGGTCGTCGAAGACCCGGCGCTCGTGCTTCCTGACAACGCGGCGGTGCTACCGGCCCCACCCGTCTGCAGACTCGATTGCGATCCTCCGCTCGATTGCGATTGCGACATCGCTCCTGCCACTCGCACCCGGTTGTCGATGTCCTGCACTCCCGGGCAGGCGTCCACGAGATCCTCGATCGCGTGCTTCATGTGACGGCTAGGCACAGTGCCCTCGAGCACCACCTTCGCGCCCCGTACCTCCACACTCACTTCGCTACAGTCGATGTAATGCGACTCCATGAGGCGCTCGGAGATATCCTCCTTCAGACGCTCGTCGGAGCGCTGATAGCCCTTGGGCCCCTGGGGATAGGGGTTGCGTGCGTAAGGGCGTGCGATGGGGTAGCGCCCATACGCCGGGCGGGCAGCCTGCTCATAGCTCACCGCTGACTCGTCCGAGTACTCCGACTCGAGCTGACGCTCCTGATCACGAGGGCCGTTGCCATAGGCGTAAGCGCCACCCGTGAAGCCGGGGCCGCCCCAACCCGCTGCTCCGGTCCCGTAATAGTGCGTGTCCTCGGGCGGCCCAAACGCCTGCCGACCAAACAACTGCTCGCTCGAATGCTCGTGCCCATACTGATCGCGTGGAAAGTGCCCCGCCGAGGTCCCCTCACGATAACGCGACCGCCCCGGTTGCTCGCCACGATACTCAAACGGCTCACGCCAGTGAGTCCGTTGGCCGGAGCCGTAGTGGTCCTGCCACGACGGCCGGTCGTTCCAGTACGCACGCCCATAGCGCTCCTCGCCACCTCCATAGCCGCGCTGCTCATTGCGCGGATCATAACTCTGTCCACCCTGCCCATGACCGTAGTCCGGTTGCCGCGGCGGCGTCCGCCAGTTGCCACCGTTGGACTCACGCCCCCGCTCGCTCTGTTCGTTAGCTCGAACGTCTTCCCGCTGATTCATAAACGCACCTCGTTGCGACTCGAAAAGCAAAAGGGCGGCCACCTGGCCGCCCTTCATTGCCCGCAATGTCCGTTCCGGATCTCAACTCATCGCGAACTCGAGCTCTGCGTGCCGCCCGCCGCGAAGCGGCCGGAAGCGTCCGAGAACACGATCTCAACACGGCGATTCTGCTGCCGTCCCGCCTGCGTGTCGTTGCCGGCAACCGGGAATGCCTTGCCGAGTCCTTTTACTTCGAACCGATCGGCCGGTACGCCACGCGAGCGCAGCGCACTGCCGACAGCTTCCGCACGACGCTCCGAAAGCGCGAGATTGTAATCTTCGCTGCCGACGCTGTCGGTGTGACCCTCGATGATGACTCGCGTGTTTGCATTGTCCTTGAGAGCCTGCGCGAGCCGGTCCATGTCACGATCGGCACCCGGCTTCAAAGTGGCACGACCGGTGTCGAACAGTACGTCGCCGAGGGTCAGAACCAACCCACGGTCTGTTTGCTTCGCTTTGAGATCCGCCAACTCCTTCTGCGCGTCGGCCAGCTCACCCTGGGCCGCCGCCGCCTGGTTTTGCGCAACAGCCGCCTGAGTCTGCGCGTTCTGTGTCTCGTGCTCACGTGCCTGCAGCAGGATACGATCGCGATCCTGTTGCGAACGGGCGACCTCCTGACGGGCGCGTGCCTCGGAGATACGTGCCTCGCCCGCCTGCGCGTGGCGCATGGCCAGGTAGGCCAACTGGTTGACTTTCTCCGGGGGGTCCTTCTGTTGAAACGCGGTGTCCGCCTGGTTCAGGCTGGCTCTTGCCGCATCCATGTCCCCGCCCGCCGCCTGCTGTGCCAGCGGATCGGCTGACAGGGTCTGTACCTCCACCCTGGCCTGCTCGAGTTGATCATTGCGCTGCGGCGCCGATGCACACGCCGCCAATACGGCGGCCAGCGCTGTCACGGTAATAATATTTTTCACGACTGACTCCATTGAAATGTGTGATGACGAAAATTAGTTACGAACAGGACCGTTAGAGTTATTCCGCTGGGTTTCCTGTTGCAGGGCATTGTTGCCCTGGGTGACATCCGCCGCGGCCTTCTGAGCCTCGGCGCTGTTGCCGCGAGCAACCGCCACATCCGCGTCGACTTCGGCACGCTGTGCGAAGTAACGGGCTTCGTCATACTTTCTCTGACCGTCGAGGCGGTCAGCATCACTCAACTCGTCGTGGGCGCGCTGCAGATCGGCAGCTGCATAACGCTGGGCGTTACCGCCCTTATCCGCCTGCTCGACCACGGTGTGCGCCTTCGTCAACTCAGCAGTCGGCTTCACGCCTTCCGAAGCGCAGCCCGCCGCACTCAGGCAAACGAGCGCCCCTGTTGTAGACAAAATTAACGTCCGCAATGACATGACATACTCCCCTACTTCTAATGACAACAAATACATTCAACAAACTTCATAGTGGAGAGTATTGTGCAGCCACGGTTGCCAACACCGTATCGGGTGCTCCCTTCGCTCACGGTGCCAGATTGCCCATTGTCGCGTAGGAGCCCTCTTACGTCTTGCGGCCACGCTTGCGGAGCAGCGCATGCAACGCACGTGCTGTTGTCAGACCAACGAGCTTCACCAAACGCCCGGCCTCATAGGCGAGCAGAACCTCGGGATGGATATAACACTTACGACAGATCGCCGGAGTGTTGCCGAGGCGGGCCGCCACGGCCGCGATCACCTTTTTGACCTGATGCTGCACTGCCGTCTTGTTACCAACAGGCAGCTTGCGCAAGCTCTCGAGCGCCGCGACGGTCGCATACCAGGTACGGAAGTCCTTGGCGGTGAACGGGCCGCCGCTGGCCTCGCGCAAATACTCGTTGACGTCGTTGGAATCGAGCCGGTGACGGCCGCCGTCCGCGTCGATCCATTGAAACAGCTCCTGGCCGGGGATATCGACGCAGCGGCGCACGATGCGCGCCAAGGCGGGATCGTTGACGGTGACGCGATGAAAGATGCCGCTTTTGCCTCGAAATTCAAAATGCAGGGTAGCGCCGGACACGCTCACATGACGGTTGCGAAGGGTAGTGAGTCCGAATGAGCCATTGGAGCGTGCGTACTCCTCGTTACCGACCCGAACCAGTGTCGTGTCGAGAAGTTTGACGATCGTTGCCAGAACCCGCTCGCGTGGCAGGCCGGTCTTGCGCAGATCCTGTGCCACGCGCCGCCGGATCCGCGCCAGCGCGCGACCAAACTCCAGAATATGATCGAACTTCTGCGCGTCCCGATGTGAGCGCCACCGGGCGTGATAGCGGTACTGCTTGCGTCCGCGGGCATCATGTCCCGTGGCCTGAAGATGTCCGCGCGGACTGAGACAGATCCACACATCGCGATACGCGGGCGGGATGGCGAGGCTGCGAATGCGAGCGAGTTGGGCGCCGTCCCCGATTCTCTTGCCGTCCGGGTGGATGTAACGGAAGCCGCGCCCGCGGCGCGTTCGCCTGATGCCCGGATCACGGTCACTAGTAAAGAGGAGTCCTTCGGCGGCCACGACCTCCAGAGACTCGAGCTGGGGCTCGGGGGGCGGGGGAGGCTCGGGGAGCTCCAGGGGCGCAGGGGGCTCTTTACGCAGCTTAGACCACTCCTTCAAGGGGTTACGGGCCTTTGAGCCAGAGGTCATCGTCCTGCTTGTAGGACTCGTCTGACACGAGCTTGGGAAGCTTTTCAGTCCGTTTGGCTTCCCCCGCCGACTCTGGCGCGGCAAGGCAGCAAGTAACTTGCCTACCAGGTTCAGGCAATTAAACCCGAAGGGGAGCAAATGGTGACGGACGACATGGTGGCCCTCGTGCCCCAACTGCATACATTCGCGCGCTCACTGTGCCGCGACGGCGTACGTGCGGACGATCTCGTCCAGGAAGCGCTGATGCGCGCTATCAACAACATCGAGCGCTTCAAGCCCGGAACGAACTTGAAGGCGTGGCTCTTCACCATCGTGCGTAACGAACACTATTCGCAGCTGCGGCGGCGGAAGTTCGAAGCGCATGGCGTGGACACGGACCTGCTGCCGGAGCCGAGCGTGCCGCCCGATCATGACGGCAAGCTCGAATTGCGCGACCTGAATCTGGCGCTTTCGTCGCTCTCACCTGGACAGCGGACCGCGCTCATCCTGGTGAGTGTGAGTGGCTTCTCCTACGAAGAAGCTGCGGCCATCTGTGGTTGCGCCGTCGGCACCATCAAGAGCCGTGTTGCGCGTGCGCGCGAAACGCTGCTCGAGATGCTGGAAGGACGGCAACCGTTGCCCGTTGGGACGGCCGCCTCTCTGGACGACGACGACGATCAGACGATCACGCGTCTGTCACACGAATACTCTCGGCTGCCGCGGGCGGGCGGGGTCCCCGCATCGCTCGGAGCATGATGAGTTGATTTGAGTGGGTCGCGGGCCAGTGCCGGCATCGTTCCGGTGCTGGCCCGCCGGCGGGTGGCTATAGTAGGGGCGATGACTGCGCCTCTCACTCTGGTCCTCATTCTCCTCGCAAGCTCCGTCCTCCTGGTGACGCTGGCGCGTCGCGTCGGCTTCCCGACCACGCTCGCCTACCTGGTGGTTGGAGTCATCCTCGGTCCCCATGCCCTGAACATCGTGTCGGATTCCGGCACGACACGGCAACTCGCCGAACTCGGGGTGGCCTTCCTGCTGTTCACCCTGGGCCTGGAGTTCTCGCTGCCGCGCATGCTGGCGATGCGTCGCGAGGTGTTCGGCCTCGGCGCCGCGCAGGTCGGCGCCACGGCGGCCGTGTTCGCCATCATTGGCAGGACGCTGGGATTGTCCTGGTTGGTCGCGATCGTGGTTGGGGGCGCAATCTCCATGAGCTCCACGGCCATCCTGCTGCAGCAGTTGACGGAGCGCTCGGAGCTGAATCGCACCCATGGCCGGCTCGCATTCAGCATGCTCCTCTTTCAGGATCTGGCGTTCGTGCCCTTCCTGGCGCTCGCCTCGGCGCTCGCGGCGGGGCGCGACCATTTTCAACTCAGCGGCAGCGTGCTCGCAGTCGTCGGCGGTATCGTAGCCATCGTCGCCGTACTGGCGACCGGCCGCTGGCTGCTGCGGCCGCTTTTTCACGAGATCGCACATAGCCGGCTGCGTGAGCTGTTCACCCTTACGGTGTTGCTCGTGGTGCTGGCGTCCGCCTGGGCATCGAACCTGGCCGGATTGTCGCTATCGCTGGGTGCGTTTCTGTCGGGAATGATGCTCGCGGAGACCGAGTATCGGCATCAGATCGACTCGGTGATCCGCCCGTTCCGCGACATCCTCCTCGGTGTGTTCTTCATTTCCGTCGGCATGCTCCTCGACATGAGACTGCTGGCCGGCGAGTTGGGGGTGGTGTCGGCGACGCTGGTGGCTCTCGTCGTGCTGAAAGCCACGATCGCCGCCCTCGTGACCAGGCCCTTCACCTCGAGCCGTTTCAAAGCGCTCCGCACCGGCATCGTCATCTCGATCGGCGGTGAGTTTGGCGTCGCCCTGTGCACCATCGGCCTGCAGGCCGATCTCATCCCGCCGCGGTTCGGCGAGCCCCTGCTGGTAGCGATTGTGTTGTCGATGGTTCTGAGCCCGTTCATTCTCAACAACAACCGCTCCATCGCCCGCTTCCTGCTGCGCGAGGACGGACCCCCGCCAACCCCGCGCGAAGATGTCGCCACGATCGAGATCGCACGCCGTGAGCACGTCATCCTCTGCGGGTTCGGTCGCGTCGGCCAGAACATCGCGCGGGTGCTGGAATCGCAGGGGTTCGAATACATTGCGCTCGACCTCGACCCGGCCCGGATCCGTGCCGCCCGGCAGGCCGGAGATCCCGTGATCTTCGGCGACTCGGCGGACGAAAGCCTGCTGGTGAAGATGGGGCTGGAGACCGCCAGCGCGGTGGTCATCAGCTTTTCCGATCCCGCCACCTCTCTGGGCATCCTCCACAGTGTCCGCCGTTTGCGCCCTGACGTGCCCGTGCTCGTGCGTACTGCTGACGACGTCGGCATCAAGGAGTTGCAGGACGCCGGGGCCACCGATGTCGTACCGGAGACGTTCGAAGCGAGCCTGATGCTGGTCTCACACGTGTTGATGCTGTTGCATGTGCCCGTATCGCGGGTGGTCCGGACCGTGAATGAGATCCGCAACAACCGGTATGCCGTCCTGCGAAACATCGTCCGCCGGGGAGACGCACGGCCACTCGATGAGACTCACGAGCACCGTGAAGAGATCAAATCGGTGGTCGTTCCACCGGGCGCCTGGGCTGTGGGGCGCACCCTCGGTGACGTGCGCGGACGCGGCGTGGAGGTGGTCTTCACCGGAATCAGGAGACTGGGGATTCTCGGTCGTGAGCCTGCGGTCGACACGGTTCTGCGCGACGGCGACATCGTCGTAATCTATGGGCAGCCGGAGGAGCTCGAGCGGGCCGAATCCGTGCTGCTCGCGGGATAGGAACAACTCGGACATGCCGCGCCCAACGCGGTAAACTTCCTGGTTCACCGTGAACCGTAGCGATATCCATTTTCCGCCCAAGCACGAAGCGTTGCGCGATGACGTGCATGCCCTGGGTGCTCTCGTGGGCGAGATTCTCGCCGAGCAGGGCGGAGACTCCCTTTTCAAGCTCGTTGAGCTCGACCGGGTGGCCTCGATCGGGCGCCGCGAGGGTGACGACCAGGCGCGCCGAGAGCTGGCGGCGAGTGTCCGCGATCGGCCGCCCGCCCTAGCTCGAGACCTGGTACGCGCGTTTTCCACCTGGTTCCAGGTAGTGAATCTCGCGGAGCGGGTCCATCGCATCCGCCGCCGCCGCGACTACTTCGTCAAGGACAGCAAGCGCCCGCAACCCGGCGGCGTCGAAGACGCCATCGCCGCCCTCAAAACACAGGGCCTCAGTCTCAAAGAGGTGCTCGAGCTCCTCGGCACCCTTCGCATCGAGCCAGTCTTCGCCGCGCACTCGACGGAGTCCTCGCGCAAGACATTGCTTCACAAACAGCAGCGCATCGCGCAGTTGATGCTCGATCGGCTCGACCCGACACTGACACCCCACGAGACCCGCACGATCTGGAGCAGCATTCGCATCGAGCTGACTGCAGCGTGGCAGACGGAAGAGCATCCGCGTGAGCGCCTCACCGTCGCGGACGAGCGGGAACAGGTTCTCTTCTATCTCGTCGAAATCCTGTACCGCGTCGTTCCGGCGTTTTACGAGGAGCTCGCGCAGGCACTCGAAAAGTTATACGGCGTGCAGGCGGACTCGATCGATCTGCCCTCCATACTGCACTTCGGCTCCTGGGTCGGCGGCGACATGGACGGCAACCCCGATGTACACGCGAAGACCATTCGCGAAACAATGGCGCGCCAACAGCACGTCATCATCAACAAGTACTACGAAGAGTGCCAGGTCGTCGCGCACCGCCTGTCGCAGAGCGCGAGCCGCATCAATATCTCGCCGGAGCTGACGAAGCGCATCGAGCAGTACATGACTCTTCTGCCGGGCGCGCGCGCCATAACCCCGGCGCGCCACGATCGCATGCCCTACCGTGTCTTTCTGGCACAGATCGGCGAGAGGCTACGCTGTACGTATGACGGGCGAGCGAACGGCTACGAAAAAGCGCACCAGCTCAAAGACGACGTGCGTCTCATCGCCGCGAGCCTGCAAGCCAACAAGGGCACGAACGCGGGGCTCTACTACGTGCGGCGGTTACTGCGTCGGATCGAGACATTCGGGTTTCACCTGGCGACCCTGGATGTGCGTCAGCACGCAACTATTCTCCACCAGGTCATCGCATGCGGTTATGACGACCCGCAATGGCTCGAGCGCTCCAGCGCGGAACGTCGTGAGCTTCTCGCAGATGCACTCGAACACGACCGAGGCCCGGTGGTCGAGCTCGATGCTCTCGGAAAGCGCAATCTCGCCGTATTCGAAGCCATCGCGCAAGGCAGGCACCGCTACGGCCCCGAAGCAGTCGGCTACTTCATTGTGAGCGGCACGAAAGGCGCGGATGACATTCTCGCCGCGCTGCTGCTCGCTCGCTGGGCTTCCGTCTACGACAAGCGCACCGGGGAAGTGGCTCTCGACATCGCACCACAGTTTGAATCGGTCAACGCACTCGAGCGTTGCGGCCAGACCATGCAGGAGCTCCTGGCCGACCGCCTCTACGGGCGTCACCTGGAAGCACACGGCCGCCAACAGTGTGTGATGTTGGGCTATTCGGACAGTAACAAAGAAGTCGGAACGTGCGCCTCACGGATGGCAATCCACCAGGCGCAACGGTCCCTGGCGCAAGTGCTGGCAGCCGCCGGCGACCGGACCGTCGTGTTTCATGCGCGCGGTGGGAGTCTTGCGCGCGGTGGCGGCCGCATCGATTCGATCGTGATGGCGGCCCCGGCCGGCGCCGTCAATGGCGTGTTACGCATCCGTGAGCAGGGTGAAACGATCAAACAGGGCTACGGCCTGCGTCCGATCGCCATGCGTACGCTGGAGCGGGCCTTCAATGCCCTGAGTCTCACAACGTCAGCCGCTAAACGCGACACGTTAGCGCCTGACTCGCCGGGCTTGCTCGCCTGCGCCACGACGCTCGCCGATGCGAGCCGCGAGGCCTACCGCCGCCTCGCCTACCAGCCGGAGTTTTTCGAATATTTCCGGGCGGTCACGCCCATCGACGTCATTGAGCGGATGCAGATCGGCTCGCGCTCCATTCACCGCGAGGAGAATCGCGGCATCGACGGGCTGCTGCCCGTACCGTGGGTGTTCGCCTGGACGCAGACGCGGCACATGATTCCCGGCTGGTACGGAGCCGGAACCGGCCTGCGCGCCGCGCTGGAAAAGCACGGGCTGCCGCGCATGCGCGAGGCCTATGCGAGTTGGTTTTTCCTGCGCAACCTGCTCGACGATGTCGAGACGATGCTGGCGCGCGCGGATCTCGACATCGCCGAGCAGTACCAGGAGCTGGCGCCGGAGCCGCTGCGGCACTTCTTTGCGGACATCCGCGCCGAATACGTGGCCGCCCGCGAGCACATTCTCGCCATCAAGGATAGCCGCGAGTTACTCGACACGGATCCAACATCACAGCGCTCGATTCAACTGCGCAACCCCTACGTCGACCCGATGAACCTCATGCAGGTCGACCTGTTACAACGCTGGCGCGCCAGTGGCCGCCGCGACCGCGATCTGTTTGAAGCGCTGCTCGCGAGCATCGCGGGCATTGCGCAAGGGCTGCAAAGCACAGGTTGAGATGCGAGCGCACGGCACCTGACGAGGCAACGCGATCCATGAGCGACAACATCATCATCCGCCCGGCGACCGAGCAGGATGTCCCCCTCATCCAGCGCTTCATCCGCGACCTCGCCCGCTACGAGCACCTCGAGCAAGAGATGGTCGCCACCGAAGAGGGTCTACGCAAATCCCTGTTTGGCGAGCGGCGTTACGCCGAGGTCGTGTTTGCTTGCGTCGGTGACGACCCGGCCAGCGCCGACCCGGTCGGCTTCGCCCTCTTCTTCCACAATTACTCCACCTTTCTTGGCAAGCCCGGCATCTACCTGGAAGACCTCTTCGTCCGCCCCGAGGCGCGCGGGCGCGGAATCGGCAAACGGCTGCTCGCCTGGCTGGCGCAAACCGTGGTAGCGCGGGACTGCGGCCGCCTGGAATGGGCGGTGTTGGATTGGAACGAGCCCTCGATCGGCTTTTACCGCAGCCTGGGCGCGGTATTGAAGAGCGAGTGGCAGATCTTCCGCCTCACCGGCGACCCGCTGAAGGCGTTGGCTCAGGGCCGCTTGTAGACCACTCCGTTCTTCATCACGAACACGACATGCTCGAGCGCGGCGATATCCTTCGTGGGATCGCCGGGTACGGCAATCAGATCCGCCAGCATCCCCTGCCTGACGCGGCCGAGCGTCTTCTCCTGACGCAAAATCTTCGCATCCGTCGAGGTGGCAGCCGCCAGCGCCTGCGTGGGTGTCATCCCATCGCGCACCATCCATTCGAGCTCGCGATAGTTCGTCCCGTGCGTGAAAACCCCCACATCGCTCCCACATCCAATCGTGACACCCAACTTCATTGCCAGCCGGAACGCCTCGGCGGCACGCTGCATATCGGGCGTGGGCGGTGTCTTCCCGGCCTCGTAGTGATCGAAATACTGCGCAATAGCCTCTTCCGCCGTCAGAGTCGGCAGAAACGCCACGCCGCGCGCGGCCATGAGTTTGAAAACTTCTTCTGTCCCGCCATATCCATGCTCTACGGTATCGACGCCCGCAAGCACGGCTCGGCGCATTCCCTCGGCGGTCGCCGCATGAACTGCTACGGGCCGACCAGATGTATGCGCCGTGTCCACGAGCGCCTTGAGCTCCTCCTCGCTGAAGGAAGGCTGCGTGCTTCCATCAGGCCCCCAGCGATAGTCCGCATACACCTTGATCCAATCGGCGCCGCGCCCCGCCTGCTCCCGCGTAGCGCGGATAACGTCGGGCACACCACTCGCCTCCTGCGCGCCCTGGGGCGTACAGCAGATGTCAGGCCGCAAACTACGAGGCGCCGGACCGTACGCGCCAGTGGCAACAATCGCTCGGGTCGCAACGAACAAACGCGGGCCGGGAATGAGGCCATCCTCGATCGCACGCTTCAACCCCACGTCGGCGAAATCCGCCCCCTCGGTTCCTAGGTCACGCAATGTCGTGAATCCCGAAAGCAGGGTGGCTTTCGCCTGCTCCCCCGCCCTGAGCGTCCGATACGCCACAGGCTCCTTCAGAACCTGGTCGTTCCAGGAAGTCTCGTTGTAGGGATGGAGGAAAAGGTGTGAATGGGCGTCCATGAGCCCGGGCAACAGCGTGGTGTCGGGCAGATCGATGACCTGCGCACCCGGCGGCGGCAGTACGGCTACGGCTGCCCCTGCCTCCGGCCCAACACCCACAATGTGGTTTCCCTGGACCACCACTACCCATCCCGTGTGTACGGGCTCCCCCTCCGTCCACACCCGCGCCGGTCGCAGAACCACGGCGCCAGCCGGTTCTGCCGCTGCCTCACTGAAAACCGGGAATGCAGCCGCCGCGAGCGCAACCACCCCTACCACGATCCATGATTTCAACAAGCGAACCTCAGGAGCCCATCAACACTGTCGTATCGTAGCTCTCGAAGCCCTGGATGGCACGGCTGTAGGCGTTATAGACGAGGCGCTCGGCTATTTTGTCGGCGCGGGAGGAAAGCAGCATCCGTAGGACGATATCGTCGGCCGGGCGGGTGGCCTCTTCGGCCAGCAACTGCTCGATGACGCGGGTGAGACGGTGCATGAGCTCGTTGACGAACCGCAGGTGCGCGGTGTCATGCACCTGTTCCACCCCGGGACCGTAGGTGCCACGGGCCTCTTCCGCGAGCTCGTGGAGAAAAAGATTCAACAGCCGCGCCTTATCGAGGAGGCGCAGCTCCGAATAGAATTCGATCTCCGAGCGCAGATTCATGACGGCTGGCCTTGGGGCATTCGGGGCACTGCCCCGCTACACGGTTCATCCTGCTGGGAAAAAGTCTATGGGTTTGGTGGTCGTGATCTGCGCCACGTCCTCAGCGGGGAAGTGGAACAGCTTCACCAGCGAAATAATCTTAGCTTCGAGCTCAGCATCATGCAGCTCGGTCGAGACAACCTTGCACGCGGTCACCTGACCGTCAGGGGTGATCGTGAACTCCAACACCAGCTTGCCCTGCAACTCAGGGTTACTGCGAGTCGCACGATTGTAGAGCGCGTAGATAGTGCCCTTGTTACGGTCGAACACCGTGGCGATCTCTTCCGCCGAACGGGAGGCCTTGCCGCTGCCGCCCGCGTGCGTCCCGCCCTGACTGTTGAGACCAGAGCGCGCGATCGACGACGTCACCGATGTCGTATCGTGACCCGTGAGCGAACCCGCGCCGGTGCCGAAGCCACGGCTGGAATTAGCAGAAGTGATACCGCTGCTGCCGGCACCCACCTTCGAAGTAATGAGCGACCGCTCGGCATGCGAATCAGCGCCCACAGCCCCTGACAGATTCTTGGTCTGCATGGGCGTGAGATCCATCTGCTGACGCAAGTCCGCGAGCTCGTCCTTGAACTGGTTGACCTGTTTCTGCGCCTTCTCGCGCGCCACCTGCTTCTGGTCCACCGGGGGAGGGACGATCGGAGTCTTCTTCTCCGGCACCACCTTCGGCTTCTCTTCCACCGGCTTCGGCGGGGGCGGCGGCGGTTTCGGCTTCTCCTCGATCATGACCTGCGCGATCCGCTGCGGCACTTCCGTCTCTGCGGCGGTCGGCTTCGGATTCGGCAGCAACGGGAACAGGATCCCGAACAGGACCAGCAGGATCAGCAGGACCCGCAGAATCTTGCGGAAGCGCGACTCGGACTCGGGATCGCCTTCCCAAGGCAGGTCGAACTCGCGGTAAAAGGGCGCAATAACCATTACGTTTCCCGTACTCCGCTACGCCGGCTTGAAGCCGGCAGCCACCGGCTTCTCCTTCTGGATGACCGCCAGCGAGATGCGACCGTAGTCGGCATCCGTACAGGTCTTCATCACTTTCTTCAACACGTCGTAGGGCAGCGACTTATCCGCCATGATGGTGATCTCGCGCGCCGCCAGGTCGCGCTCGGTCATCGATTTACCCACCAGCAACGGCCGCTTCAGTGCGTCGCGCAGAGGGCCTACCAGCGCCTCCTTCGAGGCCTGCACTTCCGCGACGGTCGTGACGTGCTCGCCCTGCACGAACACATCGCCCTTGGTGATCATCACGACGACCGAGTCCTTCGGCGCCTGCTGCGCGATGGACTGCGGAATCTCAATGCCCTTGCTGTTCTGGATGACCTCGACCTCGGTCGAGTACACCAGCAGAAACGCCACCAGCGTCGAGAGAATGTCGATCAACGGGATAAGATTGAGCTGGGTGTCAGCGCGATGTCGCAAGTGGTGCTGCGCCATGCGCCGGGCGCGGTTCGACGTACTCATGGTTATTTCACCTGACTGGGCGCAGCGCCGGGCGCGCCGGCAACGGGGGCCGCATCGGTCGCGGGCGCATCGCCAATGGAGACGTCCGGGAAGAGCTCCGCCTGCACGGTGTTCAACCCTTGTGACACCTCGAACACACGCACGCGATCCATGACCTGCACGAGGATGTCGTAGGGAGTGTCCGGCTCCAGCAGGATGGTGGCGTCCGTCTTCTCGGGGAACTTGTTCTTGACCCGTTTCAGGTAGTCGGTCAGGCCATCGTAGTCATAGCCGGACGCGTTGTTAGGCATCGTGGCCAGCGGGCCGCTGTTGCGATCCGCGACCTGCAGCAGATCCTTCCGCACCATGACCTCGATCTGCAGCCCCGGCGGCGGGTCTTTGAACTCCGTCTGGTCGGCCGGCATGTTGAGTTGCAGTATCACGGTGCGTGAGAACACTGCCGTCATGAGCAGGAACGTCACGAGCACCGTGAAGATGTCGATCATCGGCACCAACAGCAGCTCCGCGGGCCGCTTGTGATGACGCTCGAGCTTCCGTGTTTGATAGGAGCGACGCATGGGAGACTAGGCTGTGGTCAGGCCGCCGCGGCCGGCGTTTGACGCTCGGTGATCGCGTTCAGGAACTTCACGGAGGCCATCTCGAGGCTGTCGATCAGCTCGGTGGTCTTCGTTTGCAGGAACGCGTGCACGAACAACAGCGGCACCGCCGTCATGAGGCCGAACGCCGTACAGTTCATCGCGACCGAGATACTCGCCGACAGCAGGTTGGCTTTCTCGGCCGGGTTGATGGTCGCTACCGCCGCGAAGGCGCGGATGAGGCCCATAACCGTACCCAGAAGGCCGAGCAGTGTCGCGAGATTCGCGAAGGTCGCGAGATAGTGCGTGCGCTTTTCCAGGCGCGGCACGACCTCCATGAGGCTTTCTTCCATGGCCTTCTCGATGTCATCCCGGCGGCGTGCCGTGGAGATACGAGCCAGGCCGTAGTTGAGGATGTGTCCGATCGCCGACTCGGATTTCGAGGTGACCTGCACCACCTGACGGAAGTTGCCCTGCGACAGCATGGGCACAATCTCGTTCCAGAGGCTGCGGTTACGTACGGCGGTATGTGTCAGGTAGATATATCGCTCGATCGCGATCGCTGCCCCGACAACGAACACAACGGCAATCGGGTACATGAAGTCCCCGCCGCCTTGAAAGAATCGCACGATCAAGTTCCACAGACCCATCGTTCACTCCCATCCGCGCTGCGGCCGTGCCGAGCGTAGACCTAGACACACACACTTTTTCCAGTTTACAAAAATGACGGACGCATACGTAAAAAGCTGCGACCCAGTCCTCATCCCGGATGCTTCACCGCAACCTTCTCAGCGCTTGTCGCCAGAACCTTGACCCGCCGCTCCCGCATCCTTGTCCGCGCCGCCCGAGGCGTCGGGTTTCAGGGCGTCGTAGTAGCGATTTTCGCGCTTGAAAACGTCACGGTCGACCGGCTGCAGCACTTCATCGAGCAGGCTGTTCGCAGGCTTGCCCAGCAGGTCGCCGAGATCGGCACGCTTCCAGGGCACGATATATAGCACCTTCGGCAACTCCTGGTTACCGGTGATCTCTGTCGTATCGAGCTGCAGACGATCCTCCTTACCCTTCGAGCCGGAGTTAGGTCCGGGGGGGCCCGCGGACACGCCGGCCGCCGGTTTACCGGCCACCGATTTGCCTCCCGCCGCTGTGCCAGTCGAGCCGCTGTCAGGCGGTTTGGCGCTTCCGGCTGACTTGCTCGCGGACGCCTTGCCAACTTTCGGTGCAACCGGCGCCGTGCTTGGTGGAGTAACGGTACCCGGGCTCGTGGAATCCGGCGGGGGCGCCGCCGAGGTGTTCACACCCGGCTCGAGATCTTCGGGACGCGGGGCGTTGTGTGCCGGTGCAACCGGCGAAGGGGGCGGCGGGCTCTGCTGAGCCAGGGCGCCGGATGAGACCGACGTCGCCAACAAGCCTGCAACAATCCACCGTGAGGTCCAGTCACACATAGTCATGCTCCTGCTTTCGGGGGCGGAGCTGCCGCCGGGGCGGGCTGCTCAGCAGGTTTCTCGCCCGGAGCGGCCGCTGGGGGCGCGTCGGTCGTCGGCGGGGCAGCATCAGACGATCCCGCGGCCGGCGTCGCTGAAGGACGCTTCAATGGCGGCTTGCCCGTGCGTGCCCGCAACTCCGCGATCCAACCACTGACGGGCTTTTCCTCGCCTGTCAGTTCCTTGTAACGCTCGAACGCGGTGAGTGCGCGCTCGGGGTCACCTAGATAGAGGTCGGAAACCACCCCGAGGTTCCGATAGGCCGGCGCAAAGTTGGGATCGGCGGAAATTGCCTTTTCGTAAGAAGCCGCGGCGTTCGGGAATTCACCGCGAAGTCTCTGCGTGGCACCGAGCTCGGTCCAGGCAACGGCACTGCCATCATTGCGCTCCACCGCCGTCTTGAGCGAGTCTTCGGATAGATCGAGGCGACCCGTCTTGCGGTAGAGAATACCCAGGTTCACATACGGCGCCGCCAATTGCGGGAACTGCAACGCGACCTGTTTGAATTCGAGCTCCGCCTCGGTGTTGTTACCGGAGCGCATGAGGCCGACCGCACGATCGAAGTCGGCTTTACCGCGCGCGGTGACCGCTACGGGAGCGCCGGACGCTGAGCCAGATGCGGCACCAGGAGCCGCGTTGGTACCGGACTGGCCTGGCGCGGTGGCGCCCGGCTTTCCAGCACCGGTAGCCGCTTTGGCTCCCACAGCAACAGGCTCGGATGGCGCCTCTTTCGGCTTCGACGGCGCAGACCCGCACGCAACCAACAGCAGGGCCGCAGCCACGGACACCACGGAGCCGGCCGCGCGCAGCACTGACGCGCGCGGGCCGAGCGGCCGGCTGACGGCCACCCCACGCTGGCCCGAGGAGGCCATGTCAGTTGAGGCTCGTGACCACATCCTGCGTCATCTCCGTCTTGCCGTAACGGGCGGGTTTGAGCTCGGCCAGTACCTTGAAGCTCTTCTGCACCCACTCGTCGTAAACACCATCTTTCGCGCGCGACGTATTCAGCTCGTGCGCCTTGATGGCCTGCTCCTCGAAAGGAAACACCTGCTCCTCGAGCAGCGAGTTGTATTCCTCGAGCTCATCGCCCTTGAGATTCTTGGGGCGCTCGGAGGCGAGGAGGTCCTTCGACAGCGTCCGATATAATTCGGCCATCTCGAAAGTCGCGGCGGTGGTGACCTCCGCGACCTGGTACTCGGCGGCCTTCTTGTATCCGTTCATCGCGTCTTCGAGCGCCTTACGCTTCGCGACGAGGCTCTTCTTCAAAGGCAACGTCAGGCGCACGGCGCGAAACTCGTCGCGGGCCGGCTGCGCGAGGGCAAGTTGTGCCTTCGCCGCGAGGTAATGCGTACGCTCGGTTCGCTGCGCGCCCGCCTGGCTATCGACCTTGATGATTTCGCGGTACCAGTAATCCCGCTTGTTGATATCGCCCGACTTCGTCGCGTAGTCCGCGAGCCGCTGGCGGGCCTCTTCGGCGTCCACGATCGGCAGCGGATTCGAGGCGACGAACTTCTCGAGCATCGAGACTGCCTTCGGCACGTTGTTCGCTTTCGCGTATAAATCCGCCGACTGCAACAGGGCCTCCCGTTGGACCGCGCGATCTTCGGTCGGGCTCGTCGCAATCTTCTCGAACTCACCGGCGGCCTCGCCGGGGTGGCCTGCTTCGGCGTAAGCCACCGCCAGCTTCTTGGTCACATCGGCGCCATGCTCATTCTTCGGAAACTGGCGCCGGTAATCCTCCAGCACGGTAATGGCCCGATCCCACTGCTTGAGCACGATGAGTTGCGCGGCGGCGTCATACATAGCGGTCGCGCGGATCGTGGAATCCGGGGCGACGCGCGCCACACGCAGATAGTCGTCCACGGCGCCCGCGGCGTCGCCCGACTTCTGCTTCGCCTCGCCCTGTTTGTAGACACTCGCCGCGAGACCCTCGGTGAGCTCCGTGCGCAACTTCTCATCCGTACCGGCGAACTCGCGCGCCTTCACGAAAGCCGGCTCGGCTTTGTCGTATTCGTTCTGGTCGTAGTGCGAGCGCGCGATGATGGTCCACGCGATGCGTTGCTTCGCGGGTTCGACTGGCGGCTGGCGTGCCAGGATCGACTCCGACACCGTGATGGCGCGCGGGAGATCCTTGGCCGCGAAAATATCTTCGGCCGCGCGAGTCAACACACCCGCGCTGTCGGGGTGCTCGGGGAAGGTCTGCGCGAACTTCACGCCCGCATCCGTGGAACGCTTGTGCCATTCGACCTTCTCGGGTCCGGAAAGCGACTCTTCGCCTTTCTGGTACGACACCAGGCCGGCATAGGCGGCGGTCGCCGACTTGGCGTTCTTCGGATAGCCGTACGCCGTGTGCTCGTATTCGGCCGCGGCGTCCGCGTACTGGTGACTTTCGAACAGCGTTTCGGCCAGCAGGTAGTTGGTGGCAGCGGAATCCGGATCGTCCGGGAACGATTTCAGGTAATCGCGATACCAGCGTGAGGCTTCCTGGTAGTCCTCCTGGCGTTTGCTCTTCTGCGCGGTCGCGTGAAAGTACGTCGCGACATCCTTCAGGTTGATCTTCAACTCCTGCACGACCTTCGGATACTGCGCTTTTTCGCGAGTCTTCCAGAACGGTGAGCTGAAGTTGTAGCGCTCCACGAATTCGTGCTTACCCTGCAGAACGAGCTCCGCGAAACCGCCCTTGCCGTAGGCGTTGATCGCCAGCATCGCGAGATTCGGCGCCTGATCGGTGTAGGGATCGCTCTTCACGTAGGCGAGGTAAGCGGCGGCAGCATCCTGGTAGCGCTGCTCGCCGACGTACAGGTCGCCCAGACGCTCGTACAGCAAATAGGAATACGGCGCCTCACCATGCCGTTTCAGAAAGGCATCGATGGAAGCCGGGCCCTGTCCGTAGGAGAAGGCGATACTCATGACCCGCAGCGTATCTTCGACGAGCTCGCGATCCGCGCGCTTGAGGCTTTCGACGGTCGGCGACTTGCCGTTACGACCGACCAGCGTGAGATCCAGAACACCGGCGAACGACGACAAGCTCTCGTCGGTCATCGACTGTTTGTACAGCGACCAGCCGTGCTTGTAGAGACTCTGCTCGTAGAAATCGGAGGACTTGCCGTGCTGGATGACCACGGCGTAGGCCCGCTCGGCCTCGGGATAGCGCTTCGCGGAAAACAGCAATTCGCCGCGCCGGAACTGCACTTCATCGAGCGACGGACTGTTCGGATATTTCTTGACGACGAGATCGAGCGTCGCGAGCGCCTGCTCCGGTTGGCCGGTCGTCTCATAGGCGCGCGACAGCTGGTACAACACCTGGTCGTTGCGCGGATAGTTGGGATACGCCTTCAACAGGGTCGAATACAACTTGATGGCTTCGCCACTCTGCAGGTCGACGAGCCCGACCTCCTTCTCCATGCGCTCGAGGTCGCCCGAGTCGAGTTTCAGGTCGCCGAGGCGCCGCATGGCCTCGGCCTGCAACTCCGGGTCGGTCTTCTGCAACTGGAGGAAGCGACGGTAGTTGTCCATCGCCTTCGCAATACTCGACTCGACTTTCGCATCCTTGTGGACCGGGATGTCGTGCGACTTCAGATCCTTGATGGTCTGTTTGTTGGAGTCGTCGGCGTAAGCAAGCGGCAGACAGGCCGGCGCGGTGCAGGCCACCAGGACGAGAGCCACGGCTGTCGCAACGGACGACTTCATGGCTTAGGACTCCCGGAAGCGTCAGGGCCGGGCGGCGGGCTCGGCGTGGCTGGCGGGGTCGCCCCCGGCTCCTGCGGCGTGTCAGACGGCTTGTCAGAAGTCTCCGGAGTGTCGTCGTCAGGCTTCGCGCTCTTCGGACCGGCGCCCGGCTTCTTTTGTGGCGTCTCATCGGCAGCCGCGCGATCGTACATGGATGCCAGCGCGTACCGCGCCTGCACCTGGTATTGCGCGAGGCGGCCCTTCTGCTCATCCAACTCGTGAACCGCGAGGTCCGCGAGGTAGCCCGTCTGTTTCTGCTGGGTTACCGCCAGACGTGTCTGAAGCTCTTCGATCCGCGTCTTCAACGCGGCGACCCGGGCGGCGAATTCGCCATTGTTGTTCGGCACGCTCTTGCGCGCGCGATCGACCCGGATCCAACGGCTCTGCGCCTCGTGCAAGGCGAGATCGAGGTCCTTGATGCTGCGATGCTGCTGCCACATCCGCGCCTTGAAGGAGTCGTTGAGGCGGAAGTAGAGCACGCCCTTCACGAGCTTCACTCGCTCGCGCAACTCGGCGTTTTCCGGAGTATCAGGGGCGCCGGCGAGCGCGGCTTCCATCCGCAGAATCCGCGCCCATTGTTCGCGCTCCTCGTCGGAGCCGAGCGCGGCCACATCCTGGCCCTTCTCGATGGTGTTGACGCGGGTTTCGAGATCCGTGCGCCGCTGCTGCAGCTTATCGACGGCGCCCGAAGCCAGCAGTGCATCGACCTTGGGGGTTCGCTCAACATAGGCACGCTCGCGCGTGTCGATCATGTCGCCGAACGCTTCCATGTTGTCGCCCCAGCGGTCCAGGGTTTTGCCCATGAACGTGAGGTCGCGAAAGTTCTTCAGACCTTCCTGAAAATCGTGTCCCGCCAGCAGCGTGTACAGGTAACGGGACTCGGGCGCCTCAGGAACATCCTTGAGCTGCCAGAACCAGCCGTAATGACCATCCTTGTCGGACGACAGCGCGTCCTCGAGCATCTTCCCGTCGCGGATGCGGCCGATGGCGCCGTCGAGGCGCGTGTCTTCAGCGCTGAATTGCTCAACAGCCGTCTCGTAGAACTCAGCTGATTGTGCGTTGGCACTGAGCTGGCCGTACGCGTAGGGAACTGCAAGATAGGACTCCTGAACGGCGGCATCGAGCAGATTGCGATTGCGCAATTCGGTCCAGGGCACCAGCGCGCTCTTGTAGTCGCCCAGCTGCGCATCCGCCCAACCGATGGCCAACAGCGCCTTGTTCGAATAAGGGCCATTGAGCCGCACCCGCTCCAAGGCAATGCGGGCCTGCTGTGGATTCTTCGCCTGCAGGTAGGCAAATCCCAGAGCGAGATTCGCCCGATCCTTGAGAGCGATCATCTCAGGAGTCTTGGCATTCACGGTGCCGACGCCGGTCAGAAACGGGTCAGCCTGTGCGAGGCGGTCCTTACGAACCAGAGCAACACCGAGATTGAATCGCGCGTAGGCGGTCCAGATCGACGCGCCGCGGGCCGTGGCCAGGAGCCGGATGGCCTCGTCAAAGCGGCCCTGGTGCATGAGAACGTTGGCGTACAGATGCTCGCGCTGCGCTTCGAGCTCGGCTGACATCCTGCCGTTGATCTTTTGCAGGGCGTCGGCGGATTTGTCCAAATAACCGCGCGCGTACCAGATCTGCGCGAGGTAGAACCATGCCCGGTTGCGTACACCCGTCGGAACGTCGTCGGTCAGGAGAGCCTGGAAGCGTTCGCCGGCCTCGTTGTGCATGCCGAGCGAGAGATAGAGTCCGCCGAGCAGCAACTGTCCCTCGGCTTCGTGGTGCGGGATGTAATTCCAGTGCTGGTAGGCCGTGAGGCGGGTGATCGCCTCGAAGTCGTCATCCTGGAAGAAATAGAACAGTACGTCGCCATAGTGGAGATCGCGAATGCGCGTCTCCGGAAGCTTCTCCGGATCGTGGCGCCGCGCAGTCGCGGGCCCTGCGGCCACGACGACGGCGGCCGCGGCGGCCAGCGCCATCCAACGCTTTAGAACGCGACCTCTCAAAGCTTATTCCCAGTCCTTGATCTCGAACTCCGGCTGCTGCTTGCGCTGCCGGTCGTTGATCTTGAGCTCCAGGTACTTGGCACCGATCCCCTTCTCGAAGGAGAGGTTGGCACCGCGCTTGTAGTCACGGTCGTTCGGACCCTTGCCGCTGAAGAAAGCGACCAGTTCGTGCTTGCCTACCTTCAGATTGCCGAGGTAGAGCCGGTGCACCCCGCCGCGAAGCAACGCTTCGACCTCACGCGGGGTATATAAATAGTTGATGACTTCCTTCTGGTCGATCTTGAGCTGAACCGAGTCGAGGGCGAAGAAGTCGCCCACGTCCATGGACAGGAACACCGCCACCTGGGTATTGGCGGGGAACAGCAATTCTTCCTCGAGGACGAACAGGTCGCGGTTGAGGTCGACCACATCCTTTTTGAGGCTCTGCACTTCCGTGTCGAGGCCACGGGTGTCGGGAGCGGCGTCAGCAGGCGCATCCGCGGCAGGTGGTGTCGCCGCAGCATCAGCGCCGGGAGCGGCCGCGGCATCGGTGCCGGCCGGCGGTGTAGCGGGAGTTGATGCGGGAGCCGACGGCGGTGCCGCATTCGCGGGAGCAGCTGCGGCTGCAGGCGCGGCGTTCTGTGCGATCGCCGGGCTCGCGGCCAGCGACAGGCCGATCATGGCTGCCACCAGACCCACGGCCCATCCTTTACGGGCAGCCAAAAACGACGGACGCGAAACAACGTGACTCATATTTATTCCGATCATTCGTTCAGCAGAGTACGCAGCTGCTGCAGGTAGAGATCGTCGCTCTTTGCGCTGTAGTCGCGCAGGACATACCGCACGATCCCGTTACGATCGATCAACAGCGTCATCGGCAGATTGTCGACCTCGTAACGACGGCTCACCGCCTTCGCAGGGTCCAGCAGCAGCGCGAAATTCACCGTCTGGCCACCGTGCGCAAACTCGATCGCACGCGTTTGGTCGTCATCGACGTTGATCCCATACATCTGCAGGCCGGCCGAGCGGTAGGTCGCGAGACTCTTATCGAGTGCCGCAAGCTGGGTCCGACAAGGCGAACAGCGGCTGCTCCAGAAGCTGAGGACGACCACGTCGCCCCGATGCTCCGAGAGTCGGACATTACTGCCGGCGACCGCGCGCAAAGCGAAATCGGGCGCCTCGTGTCCGAGAAGAAAGTAGGTCGGCTGCGCCAACGACGCCGTGCCGGCGCCCAACGCGATCAGAACGGCTAACGCCGTGCTGACGCACCGCCACCAAAGGCACACACGACGCAACACAGGCCGTTTCGGCCGCTGCAATCTCAAAAAATATCCTTGACGCTGATGGGGTCGACCGGGGCTGCCGCCGTGCGGCCTGCGCGGCCCGGGCAACCCTCGCACAGGCTACTTAACACTGTCAACGAACGAGACGGCGCTTTCCGCCGGTAAGCAGCGGGTGGCCGCCCCCATGAAAAACAAGCACGTGGACGCGCTATGGTGCCGGAAGCGGCGGCGGGAAAGAATACGCCGGAGCGTCGGCTTTGCGCGACAGCCGAATTTAGAAGAAGGAGCCGGCGTGAGCCGGCTCCTTGGATCATCAGACGATCGGACCGAAAGCGGTGAGAGCCGCCTGCGCGCTGGCCGACCCCAACCCCTGCATGGGGAAGAAGGAGCTGAATTGTCCAGCCTGCCCGGTCAGACCGAGGTAGTTGAGAATCATGACCTCGGGAATCTGCGTGACCGAGTTGGCGGCCGGGCTCGAAGTGGCGTCGACGCTGCCCGCAGCAGTGAAATAGCCGATCTGCTGACTCGCCGCCCCGTTGACAGGCTGCGGACGGCCCTTCGGGCTGTAGACGAGGAAGAACGTCGACGATACCGACTGGTTATCGCCCTGCCAGGCCAGCTTGCCACGACCGCCAGTACTGTTGTCGACCATGGAGCTCGAGGTGAGCGACCCGTCGCTGAATACGTAAATCATCACCGGCGAGCCGACACGCTGCGCGTACTCCAGCACGGCGCCGATCATCTGGCCGGCCTTGAAGTTTTTGGTCTCACCTGTCACCCGGTCGCCGGTGTGATAATCATAACCACCCAAGGTGATGGTCCCAGCGGCGGCATACCCGTTGCACACCAGCTTCATGACGCTGGCGGTCTTTTTGATGTCGTTATCCGAGAAGTCCGCCGCCGTGAAGATCGGCGAGGCGCCGCCTGTGATGAGCGGATCCTGGGTCGGATCGAGCGACGACGGATTTCCGAACGCGTCCGCCGTATACGCGGACTGTGCGTAGGAGCAACGCACCTGACTCTTGAGCGCCACGTCCTGAGCCCCACCGCCAGCGTACAGCGACGAGCCTGTTTGCGACCCGTTAGGGGGCGCCAGCACTCCAGTGAACTCGGTCCCGGCCGTGTTGGCCGGATCGTAGAGAGCACTACCGCCCGAAATGCGGGCCTGCGATTCGATCACCGCGATGGAAACCGGATCGGCCGGCGCGCCACCCGTGCTGACGAGGGCGACATCGTCGGCCGGCACGGCGATCGTGGTCGGCTGGAACAGGGGATTGACCATGTAGGGCGGCGCCGCGGAGTTGCCTCCCGACATGCTCGACTGGTTGCCGACGAGATTCAGCAACTTCCCGCGCGCGCCGGTCATGGCGATGCCATACATCGGGTTGTGCGGATTCTGGCCGGTGTCGTTCTGCGACATGCCGCAGATGACCGCTCCGTTCGTGCCGGCAGCCGTCGCCGGCGTGGTGGCCTTCGTCAGCATGCCTCGGAGAATGGCTCCGTCGGAATGCCACAGGAGACCGAACGTGCTACTGGTAAAGCCAGCCGCTGACGGCACCATGTTGCCCGGCAAACCCATCTTGCCGTAGGCCGCCGTCGTCAGAAAGTTAGCCTGGCCGCCTTTCTGTCCGACGATAACTTCCGACCCGACGAGATTCGCGCCGCCGGCGAGGTCGAAACAGATCACCGGGATGCCGGTCGCGTTGGTCGCGACGTTACACTGCGTCTTGTCGAGCAGCGCCTGAATATCAGCCGACAACGCCGCATTCGCCTTGTTGGGCTTCAGCGCTGAGGCCAGCCATGCGGGCCCTACGACGAGCGCGGGAGCGGTTCTCAATCCCGCGCTGAGCAACTCGCGCCGCGTTACCGGGACCTTATGGTCCGGGAACAGCAACGGCTCGTTAGGACCGCGAGGCCGGGGCAATTTCTTTTGAATAAAAAACATGTGTGCGCTCTCCTGTGCCGGTCACTGCACGGTGACTGCTGCACTGCCCAGGGCGGCGGTGCAGGCTGCGATGGTCGCGGCAGAAACGGTTTCTGAGGAATTGAGGGTCGGTATGCGCAACAGCAGGGCCTTGAGCTCCGTCTTCATACCCGCGGCGGCCTGCGGATAGGCGGTCGGGCCCACGATCGCGTTCGCCAAGGGGTTCACGACGCTGTCGATGTTGGCCTGGCTCGCATTGAAGTACGTGCCAGCGTTCGCACTGAGGCTCGAGTTGAGCGTCGCAAAGCCCGATCCGGCGAAGAACGTAGTGAACGTCGACGATGTTCCCACCAGCTGGGCGCAATACACACCCGCCATCTGCGAAATCGCAGTCTGGTGCGACGGCAGGAAGGCGGCGATCGACGGTGCCGATGGCATCGACTGCTGCACTGCCTGATACACCGTGGTGACGGCCGTGTTGGTGAACGGTACGCCGGTGATTCCGGACATCGTGTGATAAACGCGCTCGAAGGTAGCGATTCCCATATCGGGTACCGGAGTGCCCGGTACAGCGGCGGTAGCGGTGTACGTCGGTTCGACAAACGTGTGAGAGAAGGAGCCGAACTGGTCAAACGACAGGAAGAACATGTCGGTAGCCGGCCCCTGGTCAACCGGGACGATCGCGCCGACGGTCGAAAGCACCTGTCCACCCGCAGCCGTGTAGCTCGGAGGCCCGACGGTCGTGCTTAGCGTTGCATACGACTGTCCCGCGGTCGGGATCACGCCGTTGACTCCAAAGCGCATGCCCGAGATGACGATGCCGGACGGCGCCGCTTTCGGATCGAGGCTGACGAACGTCGGGTTCGTGAAGAGATAGCTGTAGGTATCGTTCTGGGAGGCCTGGATCTCGATGTACGTCTGCGGGATACCCGACAACGCACTTACATCGAACAGCAGGAAGTACTTCTGGCCGACGCCGGCGTTGAAATTCTCCAGGACCTGGGTCGCGGTGAGCGCGCGGCTATGGACGGCCGCGAACTTGATCGTGCCGCCCCAGCCTTCTTTGCCAGTCACTTCGCTACCGAGCGCCAGCGCGAATGTGCTGTCCCAGCTCGCCAGCGAGCCACCACCAGCAGTGTCCTTGTCGGGCGTCAGCGCGCCATTGACATACAACTGCTGGCCATTCACCGAATCGTAGGTCAGCACGACATGTTGCAACGCCGCCTGGGCCACGTTCTCCGCGGTCGCGTTGATGAGCGGCGGCGTGCCATTGGTGTCCGTCGTGCTGCTGCGCGTACGACCCTCATAGGACTGGGTGCTTTGCGCCAATGTGGCATTCCGTGTCTTGTCGCTACCGGAATACGTCATGATGTAGGCTTCTTTCTGCGCGACGTCGTTCGGGTTCACCCACGCTTCGAAGGAGAACTCGCCCGTGCCCTGCGCCAGCAGCGCAATCTTCTGGCTCGAGGACGTCGAGGCCTGCGCCTTACCGCCCGGCGCGAAGGTCAGACCCCAGCCGCCGGCCCAAGTGACGCCGCCATTCAGAGTCAGATCCGCCGAGGGGCTGACACCGCTCGTGTCGTACGCGATGTTGCCCGTGCCGGTCTCGAACATGTACTTCGCGACGATATTCGCCTCGTAGCGGGCGCCGCCGGCGGCGATCGTACCTTCCTGGAGCGCCAGTGCTTGCGACACGACGAGCGTCGGATCGATGTTGGTGGTCGGTATGCTGGCCGCGTAGGCCTGCAAGGCGGTGAGCATGATCGCCGCGCTACCCGGGCAGTCGGGTGCGCCACCAGGCGTGGTAGCCCAGCAATGGTGCAAGTCTTGCGACAGCCGCTCGTAGAAACGCGACTGGTCCGGCGAGTTGAGATTGATCTTGGCCTGCGCCGCCAGGTAGGCCTGCGCGGGATCGGACTGCGCGAAGTAAGGCGCCTGCGCCGTCGCCGAGGTGGGCGTGTGACAGTTGACGCAGTACTTTGAGAGGAGCGGCTGCCAGAGATAGGTCTGGAAGCCGGTCGAATCCGCCGGGAAGGTCTTGCTTCCGCCGACTGAATGCGGGGGCGGGGCTACGAGAGTAATGCTCGTGGCGGAGGCAGAGCCGCCACCCAGCCAGTTGTTAATCCAGGTGAGCAACGTCTGGGCGCACGCATTCGGGTCCGCGACCCAGCAGTTGTGGCCGCCACCGACCTTCAGAACCATCGTCGACTGCGACGGGTTCGAAACGTTGATGAGCGGAAGCACCGCCTGGTAGGCGAGGTTCACGTCATCGGAGCGCGCGAACATGGGCGACTGGCCGCCCTCGTGGTGACATCCACCGCAGCGGTTCTGCACGCGGATGTTCTGCCACAGGTTGATCTGAAACGCCGTGACGTCCGCCGTGGAGGCCGCGGGACCGGTGTAGGCGTTAGCCGTGGAAGTGTTGCTCGTCTGCTGCAGCACCGAAGTAGCCGGGCCATTGGAGCCCGAGCTGCAAGCGGCGACAGCCGTGACGAGTACCAGAGCCGCGGCAGCCTTGAAGGCACGCGCTGTCCGGAAAATGAGCCCGTTCATGTGTTGTTCCCTGTTCATTGCAGCACCCCCTCAAGTGCCCGGGCAGGCCGCGGCGACCTGCTGGAAGACGGTTTTGAGGTTGTAGCCAGACTGGAAGCTGCTGGCGATCGTGGCCGCCGCGCTGATGTCCTGGGTGCTCGTCGGCGTCCGGAAGCACACCGTCTGAAACACCTGCTTGACCTTACACGCCGCGAACTGTTGGCTGCCGGCGACCTCCTGGCCCCACGACTTGGCGCCATTGCCACTGCCGGGGAGCGCGGAGTTCCAGCCGAACACCGAGTTGGGACCCGCGCGCCAGCGATTCGACCAACTATCGTCGGGCGTGACGAAACCCTGCGGGAAGTTCTGCGAATTGATGTGGTACTTCGGCTGCACCTGGCCTGCCGTGTAAACGAGCTGGGTGGAGGTCGTGTCGAAGTTGTAGTAAGCAAACGCCTGTGCGTTCGGATCCATGCCGCTGTGACAGCCGACGCAGTTGTTGAGGAAGATGCGGCTGTCACCGCCCGGGCTGCGCGAGACGTCCTGACGGATACGATCAGTCGGCCGCGACGTGTCCATGAGTGTCTCCATGTCGTTACACATGTGATTGATCATGGTGAACCGGAACATCGCGCGATTCGTGCCATTGATGAAGAACGCGCCCGAGCCGCCGGCGGAAGTAATCACCCCCGCGGTGGCCGCAGCGGGAATTCCGTAGGCCGCCGATTGCGTGGTCGGTACGAGCGCCGCGGAGAGGTCCACGCCGTTCGTTTCAGCCATCGCGTAGTGATTGTTGTTGGCCGGTGAGACACCCGGCAGTCCAGGCGAATTCACCGTATAGAGAATGTCACCGGACAGCACCGTGTTGAACGGCACGTTGTCGCGCACCATGCCGATGACGGTGGCGGCGTAATCGTTGAACGGTACGAACACCGTCTGGTCGCGATTCGTCCACGGCATCACCATGTTCTTCAGCACCACGTTGTAGAACGTGGGCGCCGTTTTCGGATCCGTTGCAATGGCCGCCGCCGCGACGAGGCCCGCCTGGCCCGGTGCGTTATTAATGGCCAGTACCATCTGTGCGAGCACCGCCGGCGACGGCTGTACTCCGGCGAGACGCTCATAGATGCGCTCTGCCTGCTCGGTTGGTCCGGCGAACGCCGGGGTTGCCGCCTGTGCTGCCAGAAGGGCCAGCCCGCATGCTGTTGCGACGGCTGAAGTTCGCCGCGCCAGGCGCGCGCTCCCGTTCCCGACTCTTTGCGTTCTCATAGCGACCACCCACTCCCAATTGTCGATCCGCGGGCCGCACTATACGGTCCCAAAGTCCCACCCCCGATTGTCTGTAACGACGGACGTCGCCAGATGACGACATGTTTCTTGTTAGGCCCGTCGCCAGGCTCATTACTCGGCAAAGTGCGAGTCGGGTCACGGCACACCCGGAATCAAAGGACTAACTAGTACCGCGCTTGCCAGTGCGCTCGATATAGCGGAAGAGAACAGGGAACCGCGTCCGCGTGCCGTGATGGATTCAGCACTACGATAAAAACCTGGCGAACGGGGCCGTGAATTAAGTTACATTCGCCGTCGTTGGGAAGGCGCGAGCGGATCGATGTGGAGTCTCTTTTAATGAAAGTGCAGCGCAAAAACGTAGCGAATGGGTTTCTGGCCCTCTCCATGGCCACCTTCCTGGCGGCCTGCAGCGGCGGCGGCAGTTTCAACATCGCCAATAGCCAGTCGGCCGATCCGTCCACCAACGATTACCCGATTTTCTACGTCAAGCGCACCATCCCGACCATGGCCAATATCACGGCCGGCGCGGATGACGTGCGCATGATGCGTGTCGCGTTCGCGTCTGCGGACTTGTACATGCGCGCCAGCGCCTCGCCGAGCGCGAAAGAAACAAACATCACCAGCCGCGTCACTACCGCCGCTACCAACCCTGCCAACACCACGTGGGACGTGAAGGACGTCGACGCGTCCGCGGACGGCACGAAGGTGGTGTTCACGATGCGCGGACCGATGACGGCAAAGATGAAACAGAAGGATGCGCCGTCGTGGCGTATCTACGAGTACACCATCAAGACAGACACGCTGCGGCCGGTGATCGACCCGACCGTCGATCCCGATCCGCCGACGGTGAACGACGTGTCGCCGCACTTCATGCCCGATGGCCGGATTGTGTTCTCCTCCACGCGCCAGTCGCAGTCGCAGGGCATCCTGCTCGACGAGGGCAAGCCGCAGTTCATCTACAACAACGAAGCCAAGAGCGAGCCTGCTTTCGTGTTGGAAGTCATGAACGAGGACGGCACGGGCGTCCACCAGATCTCGTTCAACCAGAGCAACGACCAGGACGCGACAATACTTTCGACCGGCCGCGTGTTGTGGACCCGCTGGGACAACGCGCCGGGCGGCACGAACGCCATGCACCTCTATTCGTCGAATCCGGACGGCACGGATACCGAACTTTATTACGGCGCCAACAGCCACATGACCGGCACGAACAATACGGTCGTGGAATTTCTGAAGCCGCGGGAGATGCAGAACGGCAGCATCCTGACGCTCGTCCGCCAGTTCTCGGATATCGACTTCGGCGGCGATCTCACCATCATCGACGGTAAAGACTTTGTCGAGAACATGCAGGCGTTGCAAGCGAGCGCCGGCCTGGCGGGACCGGCACAGACACGCGCCACCCCGAACCAGGTGTCGACGATTCCCGGCCTGTCAGCCGGAGGTCGTTTCAATTCAGCGTATCCCCTCTGGGACGGCACGAACCGCATCCTGGTGAGCTGGGAGCAGTGCCGTGTACAGAATGCTGACGGCACTATCGGTCCCTGCACTACCTCGGTCCTGGCGGATCCGACCGCACTGCCCGCGCCTCCTTTATATAGCGTGTGGATGTTCGATCCGGTCCAGAACACCCTGCTGCCCGTGATGGCGCCGGTCGAAGGCGTCATGGTGACGGACGTCGTGGCCACACAGCCTCGCCCGCTGCAGAACATCATTCTCGACAAGCTTCCCGGCGTGCAGCTCGACCAGAATCTGGTCGACGCAGGCGTGGGCGTGGTCGACATCAAGAGCGTCTATGACTTTGACGGCGTGGACACAGCCGTTCCGAACATCCCGACGGTGGCTGACCCCTCAAAGACACCGGCAGCCCAGCGGCCCGCGCGCTTCCTACGAATCGAGAAGGCGGTATCGCAGCCCGACATGACAGTCGTGAATCTCGCCAACGCGGCCTTCGGCGCGAGCAACTTCATGCGCGAGATTGTTGGCTACGCGCCCGTGGAGCCCGACGGCTCGGTGGAGGTCCGGGTACCGGCGGATGTAGCGTTCAGAATCGCCGTCGTGGACGCTAACGGGCGCAATATCTCGCCTGGCCTGAACGTCTGGTTGCAAGCTCTACCGGGCGAAGTCGTTACGTGCAACGGCTGTCACAAGACACCGACGCCGCAGGCGCCGCTCTCCCACGGCCGCGCCGGAGTATTCGCGGCTGCGTATCCGGGCTCGACCACCGGAGCAGCATTTCCCGGCACATTCGCCGCGACATACACAGCGCCAGCAGGCGCCACCGCATATCCTCCCGGCAGCGTGCTCCCCCCCTTCCTGCCTATCGCTGGTGAAACCATGGCCGAGGCGCGCGCGCGCACAACGTGCGTATCAGGCTCGGTGTGCAGCGAAGTCCCGAGCGTAAATGTGCTCTACACCGACGTCTGGACCGATCCGGGACAGGGGGGCACTCCGGCCCAACCCATCACGCTCAGTTACAACGATCTGGGCTCAGCCGAGGCCATTCCCACGACCAGCAACTGCGCCAGTGCCTGGTCGTCGAACTGCCGCATCATCATCAACTACCCCGCGCACATTCAGCCGATCTGGGATCAGCCGCGACCCACCACCGCTGGCGCAACCACCCCTGCGAATTACACTTGCCCACTCGCGGGCGGATGCACGTGCTCGCAGGCGGCCTGCCACAGCCTCACGGATGCGAACGCCGCCGTGCAGGCCCCAGCGGGACAGCTCAATCTCACAAACGCCGCCTCGAACGACGAACCGGCGGAATTTGTCTCCTATCGCCAACTACTTTTCCAGCATGACGAGCAAATAGTTATTATGGGGGCCCTGCAGAATGCTCCCGGGCCGCCTGATGCGAATGGCAACCCGACTGTCATCCCTGTGGGACCGTACCTGAATGCCGGAAGCGCGAACGGCGGGCTGTCGACCACGTTCCTAAACCGCTTCGCAACGGGTTCCGGAAGCACGCATGCGGGCTACATGAGCCCTGCCGAGCTTCGCTTGTTGTCCGAGTGGCTGGATATTGGCGCGCAATACTTCAACAATCCGTTCGATCCGAAAGTGCCTGTCAACTAGGACCCGCTTGCGAAGTTTTTCGTTCGTAAGCCTCCTGGCTCTCCTGGCGATCTGCTGCACCCCCGCGGTCAGCAGCGCACGGGAGCATTTACAGGTGTTCGTGACGGAGCCGTATCTCGAATTGCACACCGGGGCCGGTCGCGGCTACCCGGTGTTCAACGTCGTGGCCCGGGACGCCAGCGTGCTGGTGCTCTTTCGCCGCACCGACTGGTTCAAGGTGCGCACCGAGCGCGGCGTGGAGGGCTGGGCGTCGCAACGCGACATGCTAAAAACCGTGCTCGCCGACGGCAGCCCGTTTACTTTCGACCTCGGGGACCGCGCGGGCTTCACCTCGCATCACTTCGAGGCCGGTGCTTTCCTGGGAGTGTGGGGTGGCGCGAACCTCGTTTCCATGTACACCTCGTACTCGTTCAATTCACAGCTGGCCCTGGAAGGCTCGGTGGGCAACTACTTCGGTAAATTCACCAATGGCGTGGTCGGCGACATCGGGCTCACACACGTCGTCTGGCCGGAATGGCGCGTGTCACCCTTCTTTATGATTGGAACCGGAATCGAGCACATCGAGCCCAAGGCGACTCTCGTGCAACCCCAGGACCGCGTGGAACAAACGGCGTACGTGGGAGCTGGCGTACGCTTCTATCTCACGCGACGATTCTTCGTCCGCACCGAGTTCAAGAGTCATTACATCTTCACCAACCTCAATCAGAATCAGAGAGCAGACGAATGGAAACTGGGATTCGCGTTCTTCTTCTGACGGTGGCGGTGGCTACGCTGTCGGGTTGCACGACGGTGAGCAACTGGTTTCATCACCGTCGGGAGGCGCGTGACGAGCAGGCGCAAGCCCGCGAGGACGCCAAACGCGCGGATCAGTCGCTAGATGACGACACTACTCCACGCGTCGTCGATCCGACGGTGGAGCGTCGTAAGATCCGTGTGCCGAAGATCCGCAGCGCGAATGTCGAGCTCGGACTCGACTACGGTGCGCTGTCCGTCGAGGACTTCGGCACGAATCCGAGCTATGGGGCGACGCTCGGCTATCACGTTACCGAGGACTTCTTCCTACAGGCGGAGTACGGCCGCACCAAGGCCGGACGAACGAGCTTCGAAACTCTGGCAGGGAACATCCAGCTACTTACGCCCCGTGAGAGACACTTCACGTATTACGATCTGTCTCTCGGCTACAACTTCCTCCCGGGCGAGGCTTTTCTCGGTCGTGGACTCGCCTTGTCCAGTGCTTTCTATGTCATCGGCGGTATTGGCGGTGTCGACTTCGCCGGCGACCAGAAGTTTACGGTGAATTTCGGTGCCGGCTACCGGGTGTTGCCGTCCGACTGGCTCGCGGTCCACATCACAGTGCAGGATCGTGTGTTCCAGTCCGACCTCCTGGGCACCACGAAGCTCACCAACAACATCGAGATGCGCATCGGCACGACCGTCTTCTTTTAGAGGATTTGTTGGAGGACCCATGCAGAATCGTATCGCAGGAATCGTCGCCGCTCTCGTCATCGCCTTGCCCGCGGTCGCCGCGGACCCGACCGGCCCGGCGCCGGAGTTTGTGCTACCCGCCAAGGGTGGCAGCCAGATTGACCTGGCGAAGTACAAGGGCCAGGTCGTGATGCTCAACTTCTGGGCCAGCTGGTGCGGCCCGTGCCGCCAGGAAATGCCCTTGCTCGAGGACATCTACAAGAAGTACAACAAGCTGGGCTTCACCCTGATCGGTGTGAATGTCGAGCCGGACTCGAAGGCCGCGGACGACTGGCTGAAGCAGACGCCCGTGAGCTTCCCCGTGCTGTATGACAAGGACAGCAAGGTGAGCCGTATGTACGACGTGTCCGGCATGCCGAGCACGGTCATCATCGATCGCAAAGGTAACCTGCGCTTCCTGCACCACGGCTACAAGCCGGGTGACGAGAGCGAGTACCTGAACAGCATCCGCTCGCTGATCCGCGAATAACGGCAGCGATGGGACCATCGCGGTTTGGAGGAGTCATGAGAAAGATCTTAGTGGGCTTGGTGATACTGGGGACCCTGGCGGGCTGTTCGCCGATCCAGCCCTGGGTGAAGCCCTACGAGCGCGAGCACTTCGCGGATCCCATCATGTCCTTCAACCGCGATCCGGTCTCGGGAACCTACGTCGATCACGTGTACGAATCCCGTGAGGGTTCCCGCGGTGCTACGGGCGGTGTCGGCGGTGGTTGCGGATGCAATTGAGGTGGTTCAACCCCTGGGCCAAGGCGCTGGCCGCGCTTTGCCTCGTCTGTGCGCCGGCTATCGCCGACGTGCTGCCGGATGATCGCGCCGACGTCCTGTACCACAACTACGACGGCGGCGGCATCACGATTCAGGGACCTTCAGTGCTCGTGCGCAAGAAGGTCGGTGACAGTCTCTCCTTCTCCGCGAGCTACTACGAGGATCTCATCTCGAGCGCCTCGATCGACGTGAAGCTGTCCGCGAGTCCCTACCACGAGACCCGCAAGCAGGAAGGCTTTTCCGTCGACTATCTGCACGGAAAAACGATCTACACCGCCGGCTATATCCACAGCCGCGAGCCGGACTACTCGTCGAACACGGCCTACTACTCCATCAGCCAGAGCATGTTCGGCGATCTCACGACCGTGACCTTCGGCTATCGCCGCGGCTGGGACGACGTGTTCCGCGATATCAAGGTCAACGGCGTCATTCAGAACGACCCGACATTTCAAAGGCAGGCGGACCATCGGGGCTACAGCCTGTCGGTGAGCCAGATCCTCACTCGCAACGCCATTCTCGACCTCAACTTCGAAGCCATCACGGACCAGGGCTATCTGCAGAGCCCCTACCGCAAAATCCGTTACTTCGACCCGACCGTACCGGGCAAGCAGTTCACGCTCGCGGACCAGATATATCCCAATACGCGCACCAGTACCGCGGCCTCCGCGGATCTGAAGTACTACCTGCCCTTCCGGGCCGCGGTGACCGGGCTATATCGCTTCTATAACGACACCTGGGGCATCACCGGCCACACGGTCGAGGTCGATTACACGCAGCCCTACCGGCACTTCATCTTCGACGGCAGCATCCGCTACTACCGGCAGAACAACGCAAACTTCTACAGCGACCTGTTCCCGCGCGCCGACTACTCCAACTTCGAGGCGCGCGACCGCGAGCTCGCCGCTTTCCACAGTATTTCCCTGGGTTTCGGCGCCGCGTACGAATTTCACGTGCCGTACGCGCGGTGGATCAACAAGAGCAGCCTGAACTTCCATTTCAACCATCTGATGATCGACTACAGCGACTTCCGCAATGCGCTGCTGGCCGGCGATGGCACCTACACCGCCGGTACCGAGCCGCTGTACAAGCTGAACGCCAACATTTACCAGGTTTTCGTCTCAATCTGGTTCTAGTGGTCCTCGCGCCGCGCTCCAAGCTAAACCGCCGCTGAACAGCCCCATACCGCAACTGTGTTCGTGTTGCAAGTGGAGTTGGGTTAAGCTGCACCCCTATCGGTCGGTGGCCCGGCCAACAAATGACGAGGGGATCGAAGCATGCGCATCCGCATTAATCTGTTTACAACCCTGGCCGGCCTCGCCCTGGCGGTCGGCGCCACTGGCGCTCACGCGCAGGCCCGCGAGGAAGGAAAACTCCTTCTCGGGAGCCAGGTTCTCGAAGAGTTGCGCGACGCCGGCGACAGGTCGATTCCGAACTGGCTGCTCGAGCGCGCCTATGGCATCGCGGTCATCCCGGACCTGACCAAGATCGCCTTCTTTGCCGGCGGCCGCCGCGGCAACGGCGTGCTGACGTTCCGCGACAAGGATGGCCGTTTCACCAACCCCATCTTCGTGACCATGACGGGCGGCAGCTTTGGCTTCCAGTGGGGCGTGCAGTCCACGGACATCGTGCTCGTCTTCACCTCCCGCAAGAGCATCGAAGGCATCACGGGCGGAAAAGTAACCTTGGGCGGGGACGCATCGGTGTCCGCAGGCCCGGTCGGCCGTGAATCCTCGGCTTCCACCGACTTTAGCTTCAAGTCCGAGGTCTACTCGTATTCGCGCAGCCGAGGGGTGTTCGCGGGTATCGCCATCGACGGCTCGGTCATCTCGATCGATGACGACGAGAACGATGCTTTCTACAGAAAGAAGGATGTGACGGCGTCCGACATCGTCTCCGGTGCGGTGACCACGAATGACGACGCGGCACGACGTTTCATGACTGCGGTGACGACGAGCACCCGAGGCCAGCAATCGGCTTCCGCCACCCCGCCGTCGGCCTCGGCCGCCCCGGCGCCGCAGCCCGGCGCAGCGACATCCGGTGTACCCCAGCAGCCGAGTCCCCTGTCGAGCGGGGCGCAGTCCTTCCCGGCGGAAGACTCGCACCCCGGCCAGGAGCCCACGCCGCGGTAGGGTCAGACCTTACATTCGCCGCCGGGCGCGGGCGGCGAATGCGCATAATCTAACTCTCGACACACTCGTGCCGCAGAATGGTGCGGGCGTGTCTCAGTTTGGTGCACAAGTCCTCCTCGAGAAGGGCCGTATACTGTCTGCTATGGCCGGGTGGGGAGGTTCTTCGTGTCGATCCATGTCGCACTCAATCATGTCACGCACTATCGCTACGATCGACTCATTACACTGAGTCCGCAGATCGTGCGATTGCGGCCGGCGCCACACTGCCGGACACGCATCCTCGCTTATTCGCTGCGGGTCGAGCCCGCCGAACACTTCGTCAACTGGCAACAGGACCCGGAAGCCAACTATCTCGCCCGTCTCGCCTTTCCGGAAAAGACGCGCGAGTTGAGTATCACGGTCGACCTGGTCGCCGAGATGGCGGTCCTCAATCCGTTCGACTTCTTTCTCGAGCCGTACGCACAACAGTACCCGTTCGTGTACGAGGCCGGCGAGCAACGCGAGCTGGCGCCCTACCTGGCGCGCGTCGCACCGACACCGCTGCTCTCCGGCTATCTCGAATCGATCGTCCGCAAGAGCAAGAGCCTGATCGACTGGCTCGTCGATCTCAACATGCGGCTGTCGCGCGACGTCCGTTATCTCATCCGCATGCAGCCCGGCGTGCAGACTCCGGAAGAAACACTCCAGGAAGGCTGCGGCTCGTGCCGCGACTCGGCCTGGCTGTTGGTACAGATGCTGCGGCATCTCGGACTCGCGGCACGCTTCGTATCCGGCTATCTCATCCAACTCACACCCGATGTGAAATCCCTCGACGGACCGACCGGGCCGGTCGCGGATTTCACCGATCTGCACGCGTGGTGCGAGGTCTATCTGCCCGGCGCGGGTTGGATCGGCTTCGATCCAACGTCCGGATTGCTGGCGGGCGAAGGACACATTCCGCTGGCCTGCACGCCCGAGCCCTCGGCGGCGGCGCCGGTCACGGGCCTCGTGGAGGAAAGCGAGGTTGAGTTCGAGCACACGATGGGGGTGCAGCGCATCTGGGAAGCGCCCCGCGTCACCAAACCCTACACCGAAGAGCAGTGGACGGCCGTCGAAAAGCTGGGGCATGCGGTCGATGCGGACCTGGCGGCCCTCGATGTGCGGCTCACAATGGGCGGCGAGCCCACGTTTGTCGCGAGCGACGATCCGGATGGGGACGAGTGGAATACCGCCGCCCTCGGCAAGACGAAACGGGCGCGGGCCGCGGAGCTTTTCAACCGTCTGAAGGCGGAATACGCGCCCACGGGGCTGGCCCACTTCGGGCAAGGCAAGTGGTATCCGGGCGAACCGCTACCGCGCTGGTCCCTGAACTGCTTCTGGCGCCGCGACGGCGAGCCGATCTGGGAAAACCCGGAGTTGCTCGCCAACGAGAAAACCAACTACGGCGCCTCCGCGACACTGGCGGAGCGCTTTCTCGCAGGCGTGGCGCAGCGGCTCGGCGTGTCGCCGGCTTTCGTCTTCGCTGCTTACGAGGACGCCTTCTACTACCTATGGAAGGAGCGGCGCCTGCCCTCGAATGTCGATCCATTCGACTCGCGGCTGTCCGATAAGGGCGAGCGCGCCCGGCTGGCGCGCATTTTCGAGCAGGGGCTGACTGCGGCAGTGGGCCACGTGCTGCCGGTATCGCGGAATGCGCAAGACTCGGATTGGCAAACAGGCCCGTGGTTCCTGCGCCAGGAGCGCTGCTACCTGGTGCCGGGTGACTCGCCGTTGGGGTTACGGTTGCCACTGGACAGCCTGCCCTGGGCGCGCCCGGGGGACATCCCTCACGTGTCGCAGCCCGATCTGACACAGACATTTCCGCCCCTGCCGCAACCAACGTTGATCCGCCAACAGTTGAAGCAACTGAGCGCTTCACTGCTCGACGGGATGCCGCACGCCGCGTACTCCTCGCATCCGTCGCATTCCGAGCAACTCGGCGACGGCGCGCCTGGAACGCACGGTGCTGCCGTGGACGGAGTACCTCGTTCCGCGCCCGACGGCGTGCCCCGCTCTGCACCCGGCCTGCACGAATCGGCGGGATCGATCACCCGGACCGCGATGTGCGCCGAGCCCCGCAACGGCGTGTTGTATGTTTTCATGCCGCCGACGGCCCGGCTGGAGACCTACCTGGAACTGGTGGCCGCGGTGGAAGCGACGGCGGCGGACCTCGCGCAACCGATCGTGCTGGAGGGTTACGAGCCCCCGCGCGATCCGCGGCTGAACAGCTTCCGGGTCACGCCGGATCCCGGCGTTATCGAGGTGAACATTCATCCGTCGAAGAGTTGGGACGAGCTCGTCGGGCGCACCACCCACCTGTACGAGGCGGCCCGCCTGTCGCGGCTCACGAGCGAAAAATTCATGCTCGACGGCCGGCATACCGGCACCGGCGGCGGCAATCATTTCGTCCTGGGCGGCGCCACGGTCGGCGATTCCCCGTTTCTGCGCCGTCCCGACCTGCTGCGCAGCCTGCTCGCCTACTGGCACAACCACCCGTCGCTGTCCTACCTGTTCTCGGGCCTGTTTGTCGGCCCCACCTCGCAGGCGCCCCGCGTCGACGAGGCGCGCAACGACTCTCTTTACGAGCTCGAGATCGCGTTCAAACAGGTGCCGCCGCCCGGGGAGATCGTGCAACCCTGGCTCGTCGACCGCCTGTTCCGCAACCTGCTGATCGACGTCACCGGTAACACGCACCGCTCCGAGTTCTGCATCGACAAGATGTACTCCCCCGACGGCCCGACGGGCCGCCTCGGGCTGCTCGAGCTACGGGCGTTTGAAATGCCGCCCCACGAGCGCATGAGCCTCACCCAACAGTTGTTGTTGCGCTCACTGATCGCGCGCTTCTGGCGGAAGCCTTACGAGCCCACCCGGCTGACCCGTTGGGGGACGGAGCTCCATGACCGCTTCATGCTGCCCTACTTCGTGGAGGAAGACTTCGCCGACGTGCTCGCGGAGCAGCGGGAGTTCGGCTTTCCGCTGCGGGCGGAGTGGTTCGCGCCGCATTTCGAGTTCCGTTTCCCGAAGTACGGCGACTTCGCCACGCAGGGAATCGAAATGGAGCTGCGGCAGGCGCTCGAGCCCTGGCACGTCATGGGTGAGGAAGGCGCGCCGGGCGGCACCGTACGATACGTCGACTCCTCCGTCGAGCGACTGCAGGTGAAGGCCACAGGGCTTGCGCCAGACCGGTATGTACTCGCCTGCAACGGGCGACGTGTGCCTATGCGCCCTACCGGGAATGTGGGCGAATTCGTGGGCGGCGTGCGCTACCGCGCCTGGCAACCGCCCGCATCGCTGCACCCGACGATCGGCGTGCACACCCCACTGACTTTCGACCTCGTGGACACATGGATGGAACGTTCGCTCGGCGGCTGTCAGTATCACGTCATGCATCCAGGCGGCCGCAGCTACGCAACCTTCCCGGTGAACGCTTTCGAGTCGGAAAGCCGGCGGCGCGCGCGATTCTTCCGTATGGGCCACACGCCCGGATTCCTCGCGCCTGCGCAAGAAGCCCCCAACCCTGAGTTTCCTTTCACTCTGGATTTGAGGAGAGCCTGACCGCCCATGAGTGCCGCGAGGCCTGAGAGTGCGGCGAACGGTTGTCTCGCGAGTTATAGCGCCGAACCGGGTCGCTACGACGAGCTCCTCGATGCGACCGGCGACTTGCGACCGCAGTGGCGCTCGCTGGTCGATAAGATCGCGGGCGTGGACGCACGGGCGTCCGCCCGACGCTCGCTCGACCTCACACGACGTCTCATCGTCGAAAACGGCGTCACTTATAACGTGTATGCCGACCCGCAGGGTGCGGATCGGCCCTGGGCACTCGACCCCATCCCCCTCGTTCTGACGAACGCCGAGTGGCGGACGATCGAAAGCGGTCTCGCGCAGCGCGCGCGGGTGCTGGAAGCTCTGTTCGCCGACCTCTACGGGCCGCAACGCCTGCTGGCCGAAGGGGTCGTGCCGCCTGACCTGGTTTTCGGACATCCCAACTTCCTGTGGCCCTGTCTCGGGATGAGTCCGCAGCGAGGCAACTGGCTGCAGATCTACGCCGCAGACTTGGCGCGCGCTCCCGACGGACGCTGGTGGGTCATGGCCGACCGTACGCAAACTCCGTCGGGCGCTGGTTATGCCCTGGAAAATCGCGAGATTCTCGAGCAGGTCTTACCCGATTCGCTCGCCGAGCTCGGCACACGCCGGATCGGAGGCTTCTTCGGTGAGTTGCGCAACCGGCTGCTGGAAGGTATCGAGGCAAACGAGACTGCGCTGGCCGTCATTCTGACTCCGGGCCCCTTCAACGAGACCTACTTCGAGCACGCCTATCTCGCGCGCCAATTGGGGTTGCCGCTCGTGGAGGGCACCGATCTCACCGTCCGCAATGACACGGTCTATCTGAAGACGGTGGCCGGGTTGCGCCGGGTGCACGCGATACTTCGTCGTCTCGACGACGACTTTTGCGACCCCGTCGAGCTGCGCAGCGACTCGGCGCTCGGCGTCGCTGGCCTGTTGGGAGCGGTACGGGCCGGGCGCGTGGAGGTGGCCAACGCTCTCGGCACCGGAGTGCTGGAGTCCGCGGCCTGGTTGGGTTTTCTGCCGAAGATTGCCGCCCGGCTGCTGGGCGAGACGTTGGAGCTGCCTACGCTGGCGACCTGGTGGTGTGGCGAGGGTCCGGCTTTGGATTACGTGTTGGATCATCTCGATCAGCTCGTCATCAAGCCTGCGTGGCCTAACCAGCGCTTCGAGCCGGTATTTGGCCGCACCCTCTCGGGTGAAGCCCGCAGGCAGTTGATCGAGCGCCTGCAAACGCGACCACACGCCTATGTAGCACAGGAGCACATGGCGCTGTCCCAGGCGCCGGTCTGGAGACCGTACGGTGCGTTGGGATTCGCGGCAAAGGCCATCTCGATCCGCGTGTACGCGGTCGGGAGCGCGGCGGGACACAAGGTCATGCCTGGCGGCCTGGCGCGAATCGCCGCAAACGACGCTGCCGCCGATGTCGTCTCGGCGCAGCGGGGCGGCGGAAGCAAGGACATCTGGGTGTTGTCGGAGCTCACGAACGAAGAAGTGGCGGAGGCTCCGCGACAGGCCTCGCGGATGGCCATCCGCTACGACGAGATTCCGTCCCGGCTCGTCGAGAACCTGTATTGGTTCGGTCGCTACTCCGTGCGCTGCGAGGACAAGACCTGCCTTCTGCGCGCCACGCTCGGCTCACGAATCGAAGAGAGCGTCTGGAAAGACGCCGTCGGCATCAGCCGCCGCATCGGCTTGATCGCGCCCGATACTGAGCCGACCGGGAGCCTGCGCGACGATCGTAATCCGCAAGGCATCGTGGCGGACGTCAGGCGGCTCGCCTGGTGCGCATCCCAGGTCCGGGGCAGGTTGTCTTCCGGATACTGGCGCGCGGTCTCCGACATGCAGCGGCGGTTGGCTGAGGGGCTGGCGGCTCGCGACGAGCCGCGCGCGGTTCTCGATCGGCTGTCATTGTCATTGGCCGCACTGGCCGGATTCTCGCTGGACGACATGACACAGGACGCCGGCTGGCGTTTGCTCAGGATCGGCAGGCGCCTGGAGCGACTGCAGTTCGGGGCCGATCTCCTGGCGCATTACATCACCACGGAATCGGCCACGCGGCAGCGGAATGTCGAATGGCTGCTGGAAGCGTACGACAGTATGCGCGTCTACCGCTCCCGTTACGCCGTAGCGCCGCAGCTCGGACCGGCGCTGGATCTCCTTCTTCGCGACACCGAGCATCCCGGCGCGTTGGCCTTCCTGTCGCGCTCGCTGATGCGTGACCTATTAGCACTATCGGTCTCCCTCGGAGCCTCGTCAGGCGCTGCGGCCGAAGACGCACTGGAGGCTCCTATTCCGGTGTTGGCCGACGATGAGTTGCTGGCACTCGAGAATGAGAACCGGGAAGCCGACCGTGCGCGACAGGCGCTCGCCGTGCGGCTACGGGCCGTCGCGGCGGCAGCGGGCGCGCTTTCCGATCGATTGTCGCTCCGGCACTTTGCACACATCAGTCTCAACTCCCAGGCGCTCGCCACATGAGCGGTCACACGCGCTATCGGGTTCGTCACGCGACCGCCTACACCTACGCCAGCAACGTGGTGCATTCCCACCAGTTGTTGCATCTGGTGCCGCGTCCTGCGCCTTATCAACAGTGTCTCGAACACACGATCGACATCTCGCCCGCGGCCTATCGGCGCAGAGAGGAAATCGACGCCTTCGGGAACCCGGTAACACGAGTCGAGTTTGAGCACCCGCACCGCGAGCTCGAGGTCACGACCGACATGGAAGTGGAAGTGCATGCCCGTCCCTCCATCGCCGCCACCGACACGGTGCCGTGGGATCGCCTGGCGACCCGATTCATATACAACGGGCGCTCACCGGCGCGTGACGACCTCGAAGCGACCCGCTTCCGCTTCGAGTCGCCCTACGTCAGATTGAAACGGATGTTCACCGACTACGCGGAAGACTGTTTCCCCGCGAAGCGCCCGATTCTCGTGTGCGCGCAGGCTCTCATGACAAAGCTCCATACCGAGCTCATGTACGCCCCGGGGGCGACGACCATCGCGACACCGGTGACGGAGGTATTGGAGATCCGCCGTGGAGTTTGTCAGGACTTCGCTCACCTCATGATCGCCTGCCTGCGCTCGCGAGGGCTGGCGGCTCGTTATGTGAGCGGTTACGTGCGGAGCCTCGTCGGCTCCGCAGCGTCACACGCGTGGGTTGCGGTCTATGCGCCGCCCTTCGGCTGGCTGGAGCTCGACCCCACGAACGACACGATGGTCGGAACGGACCATATCGCCGTCGCCTGGGGCCGCGACTTCGGTGATGTCTCGCCTTTGCGGGGCATCATCCTCGGCGGCGGCAGCCATCGACTCTCAGTCGACGTGAAGGTCGAGCGCCTGGCCGCCTGATCAGGCAGCAACGGCCCGGGCCATCTGCTCGGTCTTCATCCAGACATCCAACGTCTGAATCCGTCCGAACCATTTCTGCACGTTCGCATACCACGCCACCGGCGCCCTCCCCGGCGCCGCGCAGCCGTAGGCGGCCGCGATCGACAGATCGGCGAGTGTCAGGGACGAGCCCGAGATCCACTGCCGGTCGGTGAGATGTCCGTCGAGAACGGCCGCAAACTCGTTGAACAAGCCATCGCCGCGCTTCAACTCCACCGGGTCGGGAGCACCCCGGCCGATCATGGCCTTGACGAGATTCTCGTAGAAGAAAATGCCGATCGCGGGCGCAAAGTGTTGCCCGGACCAGAACAGCCAGCGGTTCACGTCCGCACGGGCGCGGGCGCCGCTCGGATAGAGACTCTGACCCGGTGTTTTCTCAGCGAGGTATTGCATGATGGCACGCGATTCCCACAGGTAGAAATCGCCATCCTCCAACACCGGCACGCGGTGGTTGGGATTCATCTGTAAAAACGCAGGCTGCATCTGCTCCTGCCCCTGCAGGTCAACGTATACGAACTCCACCGGCGCATTGAGGTGCAACGCGGTCATGGTGGCGGCGCGGGCATTCGCTGACATCGGATGCTGATAAAGACGCATGAGACCTCTCCTTCGGTGGCTACCAGGGGCGTCATGTTGGACCCGGGCCGTGACAGTTTCTGTCAGGAGCTCAGCGTGTCTCGGGAATATTGTGCTCCCGCCGCCAGGTCTTCATCAGGACGGCGCGCCGGGTGGGATAGCGCACGCCGGTCTTGGCCAGAGCGGAGATGCGATCCGGGCGGAAGTGGCGAAAGCCGTTGCGGAGCTCACACCAGGCCGCCAGCAGGCGCTTTCCCTCCAAAAAGGCGAGAACGACGGGCCACACGATCCTTTCCGTGGTAGCCCCCGTTTCGTCCACATAGGTAATCGCCAGCTTGTGCTCCAGGCGCAGCGCTTCGCGTATGGTGCGCAACCCGGTGGGATGCTCGGCCGGTGCCTGGAAGCGCGGCGCCCATAGGCCCGTGTCGGCCATCTTGTCGCGCAAATCCTTCGGCGAGGCCGTCGCTATTTTCGCCAGCGCGCTGGCCGCGGCCTGCGCCAGGGCGGCGTCGCCCTGCCCCTGTACCCAACGTGCGCCCAGCACGAGCGCCTCGAGCTCCTCCTCGCCAAACATCAGAGGCGGCAGAAAGAACCCGGGCCGCAACAGATAGCCGACACCCGCTTCGCCGTCGAGCGGCGCCCCGAGATCGATCAAGGTCTGGATGTCGCGATACAGGGTGCGAACCGACACCGACAGATCGTCGGCCAGCGTGGCCGCGGTCACGGGCCGCCGATGGCCACGCAGGGCGTCCATCAGCTTGAACAAGCGCGTGGTGCGACTCATGGCCGGACATTACACTGGGCTATGGGTGTTTTTGAACTGGTCATCACACTGCTGCTGGTCGGGGCCGTCTTCTCGTTGTGGGCGGACCGGTTGGGCGTGCCTTATCCCGCCATGCTGGCGGTCGCGGGCGCGGCACTCACGTTCATTCCAGGCACTCCGCAGGTCGTACTCGACCCGGGTCTCGCACTCGCGCTGTTCGTTTCTCCCGTCCTGCTCGATGCCGCCTACGACGCCTCGCCCCGCGACCTGATCCGGAATATCGTCACCGTCAGCAGCTTGGCGATTGTGGCTGTGGGCGTTACCGTCGTCGCCGTCGCGTTCGTGGCGAGGCATTACGTACCGGGTATGAGTTGGGCTGCCGCCATCGCCCTCGGGGCTATCGTGGCTCCCCCCGACACGTCCGCCGCGACGACGGTGCTACGCAAGGTGCGCCCACCTCACCGGCTCGTCGTCATATTGCAAGGCGAAAGTCTCTTCAACGACGCCAGCGCGTTGCTCATCTATCGGTTCGCCGTCACGGCTGCGATGACCGGAACGGTGTCCGGTTGGAAAATCGCGCCGCTGTTCCTGCTCACATGCGGCGGGGGAGTCGTGGCCGGCATCGTGCTGGCGAAACTCTCTCTATGGGCGCTGCTGCGGGTGTCGGATATCCCCATATCGATCCTGTTGCAGTTCATCGGCACTTTCGCGGTCTGGGTGATCGCCGATCATCTCGGCCTGTCGGCCATTCTGACTGTCATAGCCTATGCCATGACCATCGCGCGCCACGCGCCCGGCAGGATCGATGCCCGCCATAGGATTTCCTCGTACGCGGTGTGGGACTTGGCGGTGTTCGTTCTGAACGTGTTGGCGTTCGTCATGATTGGCCTGCAGCTGCGCGGAATCCTCATACGCACACCCGAGAACGGCTGGCACATTTACCTCGTCTGCGCGCTGGCCGTATGCCTGGCTGTAGTGGTGGTGCGGATGGTGTGGGTCGCGCTCCAGAGCACCATCGTCCGCTGGACGATCAAACACTTCAATCGTGGCAAACAGACTTTGACCATGCCGACGGTCGGCGGAACCCTGATCGTCGGCTGGTGCGGGATGCGCGGGATCGTGACACTTGCCGCGGCCCTGGCGCTGCCGGATGGGTCCGCCGCGAACGCCTTTCCCTATCGCGATCTGATCATCCTTTGTGCCTTCTGCGTGGTGCTCACTACCCTGGTGTTGCAAGGAATGACACTTCGGCCGTTACTCCTGTGGATTGGACTAAAGGACGACGGGTCGGTGAATCGGGAGACCTTGCTGGCCCGCGCCGAAACCGCGCGCGCAGCCCTTCGTGTGCTCGAAGGGCAGCCTGCACGCCCGTCGGTCGATGCGATGAGGCGCGCCTATGAGGCACGCCTTCGGGCTTGCGAGGCACAATCTGACAATCGGCCTGGCAGTGAGCAGGCGCGGGGCGAGCTGGACGCGCTGCAGACGCGCGTCATCGCGGCACAGCGCGCCGTCCTCCTGGATTTGCGTGCCCGGTCGATCATCGGCGATGACGCCTTTCACGCCGCCGAGGAGGAGATCGACCTGCTGGAGCTGACCGCGGACGAGCGTATTCGAGTGGAGGATTGAGGTGAGAACCGTCGCCGCAACCCGCTATGTCACACCGCTTCACGAGGGCGGCTCGCTTCCGGCTATTGTGGAGGCGGACGACGCCGGCATGTACGTGTTGAAATTCCGCGGCGCGGGCCAGGGGCCCAGGGCTCTGATCGCGGAGCTCGTGGGCGGCGAGCTCGCCCGCGCGTTGGGGCTCCCGGTGCCGGAGATCGTGTTGATGGAGCTCGACGCGGACCTTGCCCGCACCGAGCCGGATCCCGAGATCCAGGATCTCATCAAGAAAAGCGCAGGGCTCAACGTGGCGCTCGACTACCTCCCTGGCTCCGTCATGTTCGATCCCGTGGTGGAAAAGCCGGTGCCGGGACTGGCTTCCGACATAGTATGGTTCGATGCCTATGTCACGAACGTCGACCGCACCGCGCGCAATACCAACATGCTGATGTGGCACCGGCGGCTCACGCTCATAGATCACGGGGCGGCGCTCTACTTTCATCACTCGTGGGACAACTATCTCGAGCGCAGCCTCGATGCCTTTCACCGGGTGAAGGATCACGTCCTGCTGCCGTTCGCGAATTCTCTCCGGGAGTCGGATGCCAAGCTCGCCGCGCGGCTCACACCGGAGCTCCTCACCGCTATTGTTGCAATGATTCCCGACTCCTGGCTGAGCGGCGCCTCGCCATTCCACTCGCGCGAAGAATGGCGGGCCGCCTACGTTCAATATCTCGTGCGACGGCTGAGCCAACCCCACCTGTTTCTCGAGGAGGCGGTCCGTGCACGATCACTGCTCGTATGATTACGCCGTAATACGCGTCGTTCCACGAGTCGATCGTGAGGAATTCCTGAACGTGGGGATCATCATCTCGTGCCCCGCGAAAGACTTTCTGGAGGCGCGTATCGAGCTCGACGAGTCGCGGCTGTTGGCCTTCGACCCGACCCTGGATATCGAGGCCATCCGCAACCACCTCGCCAGCATTCCGCGCATTTGCGCCGGCGGCCCCGACGCTGGCCCCATCGGCCAACTCTCACAACGTGAGCGGTTCCACTGGCTGGTGGCGCCCCGTAGCACCATCATCCAGACCTCCCGCGCTCACACCGGCCGCTGCACAGACCCGGAGCCCGTCTCCGAGCGGTTACTGGACCGCATGGTCCGGGCCGCCACCGCCCGCCGACCGTGACAGGATCACATCCGCGAGGTGCTCGTAACTGCCGCCGAAGTGGTGCCCACCCGCCAGTTCGATGACGGTAGCATGCGCCGGCGCAACCTTCGGACAGATCGAGTCGTCATCGCCCTCGCCGTACAAACACAACGTGTTGGCCGCCGACATCTTCGCCATCTCCACCCCGATCGGCAGCTCGTGATTCCCAGACCCGAACCAGTTGGTCACGTGAAACTCGAACGCCGCCGTTTGCCCGATGCTCATGAGTACCGTGCGCTCCACGAGGATGCGCGATTGCGCCGGCAAGCGGTTCACCGCGAAGGGCAGCACGTCCGCCCCTTGTGAGTACCCGATGACGAGCGCCTTCTTCTTCTGCCAGTGCTCGGCGTAGTAGCGCAGGATACGATCGAGGTCGACTGACACTCCCGAGGGCGTACGCGGCGTCCAGAAATACCGCAATGAATCCCAACCCGCCACGGGTATCCCGCGGCTCGCGAGTACGTTCGCCACTTCACGGTCGATTCCCGCCCAGCCACCATCTCCCGAAAACAACACCGCGAAGGTATCGTCGACGCCCGTGCCGGTCGGCGGCACTTCGATAATCGGCAGACCGGCGAGGCTTTGCGGAGGCGCCTGCAGATGCGGCGGCTCGAGCGCGGCGATCGAGGAGAAGGCGGAGTCGAATTGGGGCAGCCAGCTCTCCATGTCGCCGTAGTTATGAGTCAGACCCGGCAACGCGATGAAACGGGCACCCGGGGTCCTGGACACGAACGTCTGTGCTTCTTTGCTGGAACACACTTCGTCCTCGCTACCGTGAAGCGCGACCCAGGGCGCGGAGAGTCCCTTGGCAGGAGGCAGCAGCAGCACGCCAGCATCGTCCGGCCGAGGCGTGTAGTCGAGGCTCCCCGCCTTGCAGAGCGGCTTGTGTAGATCCAGGTCGGCACAAAATGACAACGAAAGCGCACCCGTGAAGGTGCCCGCCGGTGCCTGCGCGAGGGCGGCGTAAGCGAGTGACGCTCCGGCCGAATGGCCGATCAGAATCGGCGTGAAGTAGGTCGGAAGCTTGTAGTACGCCTGCACGAAGTGACTGAGATTCTCCATGTCACCGACCGGAAAGACGCATTTGCCGCCGTCCTTTTCCAGCTCCTTGAACAGATCGGAGCTGTCGATGCCGGCAACGAGCGTTCCCTGGTCGGCGAGTGCCTTCGAGATATCGCCGAGTCCGTCATCCCACCCGCCGTCGCCGGAGAAGAACAGCACGAAGTGCCGCACTTCCGACTTCGGCTTGTAGACGTGCACAGCCTGGAAACGGCCATGGGAAAGCGTCTCGCTGCCGGAAAACCCAGCCGAGCAGGACATCACGCCAATCAGAGTCAGGCATAGCAGTGCGAGCGCACCGCAGACCACAGCAATCCTCATCGCGCCGAAGTGTACCGGATTGCCGGCCGCCGAATTGACGCACTGCACACGGGAACCGTAGTGCCCACGATCGGTTACGATAAGGGCGACGCAACAGCAAGAGGGAACTTGCCCCTACACCATTACCGCAGGAGCCTGTGCACAATGGGCTCGAAGCTCGAGGCGTCTATATTCGCGACTGGCGGCAGAGTCGGAGCGCTACTGCAGGCGCTCGACTGGTCGACCACACCCCTCGGATCGCCCGACACCTGGCCCCAGAGCCTGGTCTCGACTGTCAGTATCTGCCTAAGCACCCGCTTCCCGATCGCCGTCTACTGGGGACCGGAATACATCCTGCTCTATAACGATGCCTGGATCCCGTTGGAAGGCGATCGGCACCCGGCCGCGTTAGGACGCCCGGTGCGCGAAGTGCGTCCCGAGATCTGGGAGTTCCTCGGGCCAAGCTTCGAGCGCGCGTTCCATGACGGCGAAGCGATTTCGGCTGAAAGGCAGTTCTTTGCTTCGTCCCGGCACGGGTACGTCGAGGAATGTTACTTCGACTACGGAATAAGTCCGATCCGCGGCGAGGAAGACCGCGTCGTCGGCCTCTTCATGCCGGCGTCCGAGACGACTGCGCGGGTACTTGCCCGGCGCCGCGGCCAACTCCTGCACGCGTTCGCCACCGGAACGGCGGGCGCGAGCTCCGTCGAGCAGGCTTGCGTGTTGGGAACAGACATCCTGGCCTCGGGAGCCGCGGATGTTCCGTTCTGCATGACGTACCTCATGAGCGAGAACGATCGCCTCGCCTACCTGGTGGCGGCGGCCGGATTTCCGGCGGGCAGTCCGGCCTGTCCGGCCATCGTACCCCTTTCAAACACCGGCACGCCGGAAGAGCCGTGGCCCTTCAGTACCGTGTTGCGCACCAGGCGGCAGCACCTCCTCGACGACCTCACGAGCCGGATTGGCGGCACGATCCCCGGCGGGGCATGGCCGGAGCCGGCACGCTGCGCCGTGGTGCTGCTGCTGGTCGGCGCCTGGGATGGCAAGCCCATCGGCTTCCTGGTGTTGGGTGTCAATCCACGGCGCAGGTTCGACGCGCAGTATGAAACGTTCGCCACCCAGGTTGCGGACGCGATGGTGGCGGCCATCGCCAGCGCCCACGGCCACGACCGGGAGCGCAGCGCCTTGCGGGCGCGGCTCGACAAGATCGCCAGTATCGCGCCCGTCGCGATTTTCGAGTTTCGCATCTCGCCCGACGGCAAGTTGACAATGCCCTACTCCACGCCGGCGATTGCGCATATCTACGGTCGCACGCCCGAGGAGCTTGCGGCCGATGTCTCACTCGCAATATCACTGACTCATCCCGAAGACCGCACGCGCGTCACGCAGATGTTTCGCGATCACATCCAGCACAAAGCCGCGATCCATGATGAATGGCGGGTACGTCACCCGGCGAAGGGAGAGATCTGGGTGGAGGCCCGCGCCACGCCGGAAGCGCAGCCGGACGGCAGCGTCATCTGGTACGGCTACTTCCATGACGTCACGACGCGCAAGAGAATGGAGGAAACGCTTCGCGAGCGGGTGTTGACCCAACAGAAACGCGAGCGGCAGATCCGGTTTCTCGCCTACCACGACGCTCTGACGAGACTTCCTAACCGCACGCTCCTCCTGAGCCGCCTGCACCAGGCCATCGCACATACCCAGCGCAGCGGAGAGACGCTCGCCGTGATGTTTCTCGACGTCGATCGCTTCAAGACCATCAACGACACCCTGGGACATCCGGCCGGCGACACTCTTCTCCAACAGCTCGGCCGGCGCCTGACGGAAACCCTGCGCGTCGGCGATACCGTGGCGCGAGCAGGTGGCGACGAGTTCCTGTTGCTCATACCGGGCCTGCATTCGCCCGAGGAGGCCGGACCGGTCGCCGAGCACGTGCTTGCCTCGCTATCCGCGCCGTTCGTGGTGTCGGGTCAGACTCTGCGAGTCACCGGGAGTGTTGGGTTAGCCATCTGTCCGCGGGACGCCGCCGACGTGGAGAGCCTCATCAAGTATGCCGACACCGCCCTGTACCTGGCGAAGGAACAGGGACGCAACACCTTCCGCTTCTTCAGTCCCGATCTCGATGCCAAGGTGCGGGCGCGGATGCATCTCGAGAACGACCTGCGGCTCGCGGTCGATCGCAACGAATTTATATTGCACTACCAGCCCCAGGTCGAGCTGGCCACGGGTCGTATCATCGGCGTCGAAGCGTTGCTCCGCTGGTTACATCCGCAGCGAGGACTGGTACTGCCCGGATCGTTCATCGCTGTCGCGGAAGAGACCGGCCTCATTCTCCCCATAGGGGAATGGGCGCTGCGCACCGCCTGCGCGCAAGCGCGCGCCTGGCAGGAGGCGGGCGGCCCGCAACTGCGTATCGCAGTCAACATCTCGAGCAAACAGCTCAACGGCGCCGACATCGTCGCGGTCGTGGGCCGCATCCTCTCGGAGACCCGGTGTGATCCGCGCCTGCTTGGATTGGAGATCACGGAGTCGGCCGTCATGGCCGATCCACGCGACACGATCCGTGTCATCCGCGCGCTCCACGAGCTCGGCCTCGAAGTCACACTCGACGACTTCGGCACGGGTTATTCGAGCATGGCCTACCTGAAGCGGTTCGCCCTTGACCGGCTGAAAATCGACGCAACCTTCATACGCGGAACCCCGGAAGACAAGGACGATGTCGCGATCGTTCAGGCCATTATCGCGCTGGCGCGGCAGTTCCGGTTGCGGGTCACCGCGGAGGGCGTTGAAACGACGGCGCAGCGGGCCTTTCTGCAGGCACACCGCTGCGACGCCATCCAGGGCTTTCTGATCAGCGCCCCGCTGCCGGGACAGGATATCGCCGCGTTGCTTTCCCCGGTTACTGCGTAATCATGATGCTGGAGACTTCCGTGCGGTCGCTCTCGCGGCCGCTCTTGTCGTAAGCGGTCATCGCGAAGTACCAGGTGGCTCGTATCAATCCACTCATCACGTAGCGCGTCAGGCCCGCGTTCGCGACCGTGACACTCTGTCCCAGCTCCGGAGTGGCCCCGTAGTAGATGTGGTAGCCCGCGAGATTGGTCAGCACGCTGCCGTCGATGTTCCGCGTCGGCGGTATCCAGGCGAGTGTGGCCGAGCCGGTCGCGCCCTGCTCCGGGGACGATGGGTCGAGAGGACTGCTAGCGGCCGGTGAGACGAGGATCTTGAAGGCGGGCAGCACGGTCTTCGAATATCCGTCGTACGCGGTGATCACGATGTTGGAATAGGTGCCAACGCTGCCCGCGGTGGGCGTGCCGGATAGCAGGCCCGTTGCGGTGTTGAAACTCGCCCAGCCGGGCGCGTTCGCAATCGTGAAGACGATTTTCAGGCCGTTCGGATCGGTCGCGCTGGGCTGGAATGAGTAGGAATGCCCCGCGACGACCCCGGCGGGCGCAGTGCCGGCAAGCTTCGGCGGAGTATTCGGCAACGGCAGCACGGTCACCGCAAAGGGCGCGAGACTGGCCCGGGCGCTGCCGTCGCTTGCCGAGATTACGATGTTGGCAAAGGTTCCGACGTTGGATTGCGGTAACGGCGTGCCATACAGGCGCCCGGTATGCGAATCGAACTGTGCCCAGGAGGGCTTGTTGGCGATGGAGAATGTGAGCGACTTGCCGCCCGGATTGGCGGCGGACGGCTGGAAGGCGAAATAGTGGGCCGCCGTGACTGTCGTCGCCGGCTTACCGGTGATCGAGGGCGCCGCGTTGACGGCAATGCAGGGCGCGGACAGCAGCGCTGCGAATTTCAGGGCGCGCAGCCGCCCGTGCCGCGGACGTACCGCGGCGATGTTGGCAAAAGACATGTAAACCTACCCCGTGCGTATTAAACAGTGCGCAAGGGCAGGCAAACGCGACCAGTGTTCCGGGTGCGAAGCGGAATTTCAGGTCACCTGACGGCGTATATCCGCTCGATGGCGGCTTCCTCACCGGCAACCCCGCTATCTCGCCCGTGTCGTTACGACGGCACGAGATCGGAGGCTTTGCGTCCCCGTCTTGCGACGGGTTTGCCCTTGTGTCGAGGTGAAGTTAACAGCGTCGCGCGCGTGGAAGCAAAACGTCTCTACCCGCAGACAACTTTTTCTGCGGGTGTCACACGCCGGTCACTCGCTGACGAATTGAAACTCAACTTCGATGTTGAGATCGGCGAGTTTGCGCGAGACATTCGGGCTCAAGGTGAGCACGGTGTTCTCGACAGGCGTGAATTCGATGAGCAGCGAGATCTGCGCGTTCTCGCTCTGCAGGCGACTCAGGAATTCGCGATGCCGGTTGAGTTGCACGAGCTGCTGGGCGAGAAACATCTCCAGCGGAAAAGAGGCCGACCCCACCGCTTGTCCGGGCAACGGCGCGGACCAATACGATTCGCGGTGGTCGCCGCCCATCGCGGCGCCAGTAGCGGAGCGGCGCGGCTCCCCGGCCCGCCAGCTATGCCGGGGCTCGAGGTGCAGTGTTTCGGTCAGGAGTGCCGGATCGAGGCTCGGGTGGCGCACACGAAGAGACATCGAATAAGAAAATGTGCTGCCCGGCACCACCTGGCTCACTCTGCTCGAGGTCATCACAATCCCCTTCCGTTGGTCCACGCGTCTTGGGATCTTAGCCCAACCGTCCGCGGTGGAGTCGTCAATAAAAGTGAGTCCTTACAACGCACTGTCCATAGGAACACATCCGTCTTGCCAAGATGGCGTCCTAGATCGATGCGTTGCGGCGCGGCTCAAAAATGTCGTGGTCGTTCAAGCGCAACACCTTGCGCCCGCCCGCCGTGGCAGCGCAGTAAAGATGTCTGAAATTTGACAACTGAACAGCTGCGGTTTCTGATGTAGTCCGCAGCACAGCACCATAAACGGGGTATACACCAGGGTGAGCGGGGAGGCGCAGCCAGTAGGCACTATTGAGGTCGCGCTGAACCACAGCGCGCGGCTGCTGGATCGAGACCCGAAACTGGCCGCTGCACAGGCCACTGAGATCCTCAAGGTGGCGCCCAGGCACCCGGCGGCGACTCTGCTGCTCGGGGTCGCACTGCGCCGCAGCGGCCGCACCGAGGCCGCCCTGGCCCTCCTCGAGCCCCTGGCCCAAGACCAAGCTAATTGGGCGGCCGCTCAATACGAGCAGGCCCTGGCGCTCATAGATGCGGGCCAATCCGAGGCCGCCGTGGCTTCGTTACGACGTGCCGTGGCGCTTCAGCCGGACATGGTGGATGCTTGGCGAGCGCTGGGCGATCAGCTCATAGACAGCGGCGATGCGGCCGGAGCGGATGCGGCCTACGCACGGCAGATCAAGGCGTCGACGCGCGACCCACGACTGATGAGCGCCGCCGCGGCGCTCTGTGAAAACCAGATTCCACAGGCCGAGGCGCTGCTGCGCGCCCATCTCAAACAATTCCCGACTGATGTGGCGGCTATCCGCATGTTCGCGGAAGTTGCCGCACGGCTGCGCCGCTTCGAGGACGCGGAGAATCTACTCTCGCGCTGCCTGGAGCTCGCACCGAGCTTCGCGGCCGCTCGCCACAACTACGCCGTCGTCCTGCATCGGCAGCACAAGTCCCTCGAAGCGCTGCGGGAAACCGAGTCGCTGCTCGCGCTCGATCCGCATAACCCGAGCTACAGGAACCTGAAGGCCGCCATCCTCGCCGGAATCGGCGATCTCCAGGAGTCGGTCGACCTCTACGCCACCTTGCTCGCGACGCACCCGCGCCAGCCAAAGGTGTGGATGAGCTACGGCCACGCTCTCAAGACGCACGGGCGCGAGGCCGATAGCGTTGCGGCTTACGAGAAAAGCGTCGAGCTGCTGCCGAGTCTCGGCGAGGCGTACTGGAGTCTCGCGAATCTGAAGACCGTGCGTTTCACGGCAGCGCAGATCGAGTCGATGCAGCTGCAACTCGCCCGCCCTGACCTCTCGGACGAGGATCGGTTTCACCTGCACTTTGCCATGGGCAAAGCGCTGGAGGACGCCGGCGCCTACGAGGGATCGTTCGAGCACTATGCTCGAGGCAACAGCCTACGCCGCGCCGGTGTCCGCTACTCGGCGGACGACATCACGACCCAAACACAGCGCAGTAAATCGCTGTTGACGGCCGATTTCTTCGCGCAACGCCGCGACTTCGGTCACTCCTCGACGGCTCCCATATTTATCGTGGGCTTGCCGCGCGCGGGCTCCACGCTCATCGAGCAGATCCTCTCCAGCCATTCGCTGGTGGAGGGCACGATGGAGCTCCCGGACATTCCAGCGATTGCCAGGTCTCTGACGCAAGCAACGCGGCAGGACGGCACGGGGCGTTATCCGGAGCCGCTCGCAGGCCTCGATGCCCGGCAGTGCCACGCGCTCGGCGAGCAGTATCTCGCCAGTACGCGCATCCAACGCAAGAGCGCGGCGCCCTACTTCATCGACAAGCTGCCGAACAATTTCTTACACATCGGCCTGATCCAACTCGCGCTGCCCAACGCGAAAATCATCGATGCGCGCCGTCATCCGCTCGGCTGCTGCTTTTCGGGATTCAAACAGCACTTCGCCCGCGGCCAGAATTTTACTTATGGCCTGGAAGACATCGGCCGTTACTACCACGATTACGTCGAGCTCATGTCGCATTTCGACAAAGTCCTGCCCGGCCGGATCCATCGCGTCTTCTACGAGGCGATGATCGAGGACACCGAAGCTGAGGTGCGTCGCCTGCTGGAATACTGCGGCCTGCCCTTCGAGGCCGGCTGCCTGCGCTTCTACGAAAACGAGCGCGCCGTGCGTACGGCGAGCTCGCAACAAGTACGCCAGCCGATCTATCGTGCCGGCCTCGAGCAGTGGCGGCACTACGAGCCGTGGCTGCAACCATTGAAAACCGCGTTGGGACCGGTCCTGGATGCCTATCCCCGGGTACCGGAATTCCACAACGCACTAACACAAACACCACAAGGGGATCGTCAGTGACACGCAGTCGTCTTCGTAAATTGCGGCGCATCGAGGCCAACACAGCCAAGCGCCGCGCCAGCGGAATCAACGGGCCGCAGCAACTGCTGCGGCGGGCCATGCCGGTCGCCTCCGCGCTGCTGGGGTTCATACCGACCGCGCATGCGGCGGACGAGCAACCCGACAATGTCGGCCTGGCGGAAGTCGTGGTGACCGCGCAGAAACGCACGGAAAACATGCAGGATGTGCCGGTCAGCATCCAGGCTTTCGGCACCGAGAAGCTCGAGCAGATGAATGTCTCGAGCTTCGACGACTACGCGAAGTTGATACCGAGCCTGTCGTTCCAGGCCCAAACCGGGCCGTCGTTCGAGCATACCTACATGCGCGGCGTCGCCAGCGGCGGCGACGGCAACCACTCCGGCTCGCAGCCGAGCGTCGGTATGTACCTCGATGAGCAGCCGGTCACCACGATCGACGGCAACCTCAACATTCACATCTACGACATCCAGCGCATCGAGGCCCTGTCGGGACCGCAGGGTACGCTGTACGGCGCGAGCTCGGAGTCGGGCACGATCCGCATCATCACCAACAAGCCCGACCCCAAGGCCTTTGCCGCTGGCTACGACCTCGAGGGCAACACGGTCGATCACGGCGGCCAGGGCTACAAGTTCGAGGGTTTCGTCAACCTGCCGATTACCGACTACATGGCGGTGCGCCTCGTCGGCTGGGACCAGAAGGACGCGGGATTCATCGACAACGTGCACGGTACGGCCTTCTTTCCGGCGAGCAACCTCACTGTCGACAACGCAACGCAGGTCAGGAAGGACTTCAATGACGTAGAGACCCGAGGTGGCCGCGCCGCCCTCAAGGTGGACCTGAACGACAACTGGACCATCCTGCCGCAGTTCATGGGACAGGTCATCGACACCAACGGCAATTTTGCCTACAACCCCGCGGTCGGACCGCTGGAGACCGTGAAGTTCCTGCCTGAGGAGACGCACGACTCGTGGGTGCAGTCGGCTCTCACCGTGGAAGGCAAGATCAGCGATTTCGATCTGACGTACACCGGCGCCTACCTGACACGGAACACTCACGAGACCGAGGATTACACGGATTATTCGCTGGCCTACAACTCCTACTTCCAAAACAATGCGGGCGAGGTCATCAACCCCACGCAGTACATCGTGGGCACCGACCACTACACGAAGATCAGCAACGAAGTGCGCTTGAGCTCCCCGCAAGCGTGGCCGGTACGCTTCACGGCGGGATTGTTCCAGCAGCGACAGGCCCACTACATCACGCAAAATTACCTCATCAACAGTGGGGGTCCTGGCCAGCAGCTCGAGGACGACTTCTCGGTGCCTGGCTGGCCCGGCACGATCTGGCTCACCCAGGAGGTGCGCACGGACCGCGACTCGGCTGCATTCACCGAGATTTCATGGGACATCCTCAGCAATCTCACACTGAATACCGGCATCCGCTACTACACCTTCGACAATACGCTGGGTGGCTTCTATGGATTCAATGCGAACTACTATGGGGCCGAGGGTACCGGCACCTGCATCCCGAACTCCCCACCGTTCCACGGCGCGCCGTGCTCGGACCTGAACGGCCGTAGCACGGGCTCGGGCAACACGCCGAAGATCAACCTGACCTACAAGTTCGACAAGGACAGGATGGTCTATGCCACGTGGTCGAAGGGCTTCCGGCCCGGCGGCGTGAATCGCAACGGCGGCGGCTCGCTGCCACCCTACAAGCCGGACTATCTGTCGAACTACGAGATCGGGTGGAAGACGACCTGGCTCGAAAACACCCTGCGTTGGAATGGCGCGATTTTCGACGAGAAGTGGAAGGACTTCCAGTTCGCCTATCTCGGAGCGAACGCGCTCACGATCATCGCGAACGCCGGCAACGCGGAGATCCGCGGCGGCGAGACGGACGTCGAATGGGCGGTGACACGCTCGTTCACCCTGTCCGGGAGCCTCTCGGTCATGTTGGCGAAGCTGACACAAGACTACTGCGACGACCCGGGCGGCACCGATTGCAACCTCGCCGCGGGGAACGAGCAGTTCGCACCGAACGGCACGCATTTGCCCGTGACTCCGCGGGTCAAGGGCAACATCACGGCGCGCTACAACTTCCCGGTCTTCCAGTACGCGGGCTACGTGCAGGGCACGGCAGCGTACGTCGGCGCGCGTACGGCCGATCTGCGCGTGCTCGCGGCCCAGGAGCTGGGGCCGGAACCCGCCTACGCGACAGTGGATTTAGCCGCGGGCATGACGTTCAAGAATATGACCGCTGAGGTCTATATGACTAACGCGTTCGATCGCCTGGCGGTGATCAACCGGTTCGCGGAGTGCGATGCGTTGACCTGCGGGCCGGTGAACGTCTACACCGTGCCGAACCAGCCGCGCACCATCGGGATCCGGTTTGGACAGCGGTTCTAAGGTTTTTTAGTCCGACTTTCGCGGCGCACTTCGGATGTGCGCCGCGTTTCTTGAGCCGCCTGGCGCGCGTTCTGGGATGGGCCCTCCCATTCGGGAGATAGGTTTTTTGCGGCGAATCCGGCACATTGATGGGCTCTTCGCGAGGAGTCCTTCTTGAGCCAAGCTACGGCGACCCTGAGCCCCGCCCAGACCGCGGGGCGAACCACCTTCTCGATCCTGGCCGCGATCAGTTTCTGCCACCTGCTGAACGACATGATGCAGTCGCTGCTGCCGGCGCTGTATCCCATGCTGAAGGGCTCGTACCAGCTGAGCTTCGGGCAGATCGGGCTGCTGACGTTCACCTACCAGATCACCGCGTCGCTGCTGCAACCGATCGTGGGCATGTTTACGGACCGCTCGCCGCGGCCGTATTCACTGTCCGTGGGGATGGGATTCACCCTGGTCGGGCTGCTGATGCTGGCCTTTGCCGGAAGCTACGCGCTGCTGCTGCTTGCGGCGGCCCTGGTCGGCACCGGGTCTTCGGTATTTCACCCCGAATCTTCGCGGGTGGCCCGCATGGCCTCTGGCGGTCGACACGGGCTGGCGCAGTCAGTCTTCCAGGTTGGCGGGAACGTGGGCTCGGCCATAGGGCCGTTGCTCGCGGCATTCATAGTGATCCCGCGCGGTCAGTCCAGCGTCGCCTGGTTCTCGGCCACGGCGCTGCTGGGCATGTTCGTGCTGTTCAACGTGGGCCATTGGTATAAGGCGCACGGTGTGGCACGCCTCAAGCCGCGCACGACGGATGGAAAGGCGGAGGCCGCGCCGCAATCCAAGCAGGTGACCATCGCCATTGCGGTGCTGCTGGCACTGATTTTCTCGAAGTACTTCTACCTGGCCAGCCTGAGCAGCTACTACACCTTCTATCTCATCAACCGCTTCAGCGTTTCGGTGCAGAGCGCGCAGCTTTACCTGTTTCTGTTTCTCGCAGCCGTAGCACTGGGCACGATCGTCGGGGGACCGCTGGGAGATCGTTTCGGGCGCAAGTACGTTATCTGGGCGTCGATTCTCGGCGTGCTGCCGTTCACGCTGCTACTGCCCCATGCGAACCTGTTCTGGACCGCAGTGCTGACGGTCCCGATCGGCATGATTCTGGCCTCGGCGTTTCCGGCTATCGTGGTTTATGCGCAAGAGCTCATGCCCGGGAAGACCGGCACGGTGGCTGGGCTGTTCTTCGGGTTCGCGTTCGGAATGGGCGGCGTAGGCGCGGCCGTGCTCGGCAAGCTCGCCGACGCCTACGGCATCACCACCGTCTACCAGATGTGCGCGTTCCTACCGCTCATCGGGCTTCTCGCGGCCTTCCTGCCGAATGTCGAGAAGCGACCGAAGGCGGCCTGAAGACGGGTCTACGGGCCCGCTGACGGCCGCTCGGTCCTCGGCACCTTACTTAGCGGGCCTCGGCCGCCGACGCCTGCTTGGCTCCCGGCTTCTTCTGGTCGGTGATCAGCACTTCCGCCTGCAGCTTGGTGCCCAGGGGCTCCAGCTGATGGGGAACACATGACGTGCGCACGTCAACGTTACGTGTGGTGAACAGCGGCAGGATCGTCCGATTGAACTGCTCCAGCAGCTCGCACTGCCCCGCCGCGTTGATGCCGTTTTCCCGGTAAGGCAGTTTCACCGGCTTCCATTGGGCCTGTACCACGGGGGTATCCGAGCTCAGCGCAGCCGGGGCCGGCTGCAGGACGCTCATCTTGATCTTCACGCCGGGGAACGGATTCGGGCGGTCGGGATTGCCGGAACAGGGCTGCTCGGTCACCTTCAGGTCGTCCTTGCGGGCTCCCAGCTGCAACAGCATTTCCTTGATGGTGTCTCGCAGGCCATCGCACGTGTAGTGCGTGGTGAAACCCATGTAAGTGAACTGGATTTCCTTGGGGGTCCAGACTGCGAATTCCGTGTCGACGGGCGGCACAGCCTGGGCGCCGGCGTCCGCTGCGGAGGCCCAGCCGGGAACAGCAACGCAGGCGCCAAGGGAGACGACGGCGACAGCGGCCGTGAACGCTGACGAGCGACGAGTCGATTTCCACATGGCAGCACCTCCGGATGTAATCCGTAAAACGCAGCAATGGCGCAGCCCGTTGACAACTGCAGACCGGCGCCAGTTCCGCCACAATATCAGGCCTGTCATCCGACAGTTACGGGAACCGCGGCATGAAGTTATTTTCGCACGGCCTGCTGGGTGAGCTGACGACACGGGCGGCGGCCAGTCCGCGCGGGCGGGCTCACCACAATATCCACGAAGCAGCGACGGACCCCGTGCAGCGGTTCTTTGTTGTAGCAAACCGCAACTCCTACTTCCGGCCGCATCGGCACCTCACGAAATCGGAGCTGGCCATGGTGTTGCGGGGACGGTTTCACGTCCTCACTTTCGATGAGCGTGGGACGGTGACGGGCCGTTATTCGGCGGGTGACGATACGGCAAGCATGGCGTACGAGACCCCGCGGGCGGTCTGGCACACGCTGATTGTTGATACCGACGGCTCCGCGTTCCTGGAAGTGAAGGAAGGGCCGTACGACCCGGCAACGGCGTCGGAATTCGCGACGTGGGCGCCGGCGGAGGGAGATGCAGGGGCGGCGAAGTTCTTGGAGTGGTTGAGGAAGGCGCAACCGGGGGATACGGCGCCCTAATTCTTTAGAAACGCGTTCAGGTCCGCGGTCGTCAGTGCGTTGTCGAGGAAGCCGAAGGTCCCGGCGTCCTTGATCTCGCGTGCCGCCGTCACGAGCCCCGTCATCGCCGTCCGATAAAGCGAGGTCGCAAGACTTATCCGTCGTACGCCGGCCGCCGCCAGTTCGGCGACACTGAACGACTTACCTTTGATCCCGACCATGAAGTTGACCGGCTTCGAGAGCGCCTCACACACCGCGCGCACGGCGGCGAGGTCCGGCAATCCCGGCGCAAACAGTACGTCGGCGCCCGCCCGCTCAAACGCCTGAAGCCGGCGGATCGTGTCTTCGAGATCGGGATTCCCGCGTAAGTAATTCTCAGACCGCGCGGTGAGCGTGAAGGGAAACGGCAGTGCCCTTGCCGCCGCCACCGCGGCGGCAATGCGCTCGACAGCGTGACTCATGTCGTAAAGCGGCTTGTCTTTATAGCCGGTGGCGTCTTCGATCGAGCCGCCGACCAATCCGACGTCGGCGGCCAGCCGGATGGTTTCCGCGACCAATTCCGGGGAATCACCAAAGCCGTGCTCGAGATCGGCGGAAACAGGGTTGTCTGTCGCCGAGACAATATTACGCGCGTGGGTGAGTGCCTCGTCGCGTGTTATTTTTCCGTCGAGCTGCCCCAATGTCGCCGCGCAGGCACCACTAGATGTCGCCAGGGCGCGGAACCCAAGACCGCTGAGGATGCGAGCCGAACCGCCATCCCACGCGTTGGCAATAACGAAGACTCCCGCCGCATCGTGCAGGGCACGGAAGCGGGTGGCTTTCTCGTGTTGGCTCGTCATGATGATCCCTCCAAGGCAGCGCCTCACGTACCGGTCGTCACCGCCGCGTCACGAGTGATCGCCCCGGCGCGGAACGCCCGGTTCACTCCCGAGAGCAGCGCCAGAAGAGATGCCGTGATGATGTTCGAATGGCGACCGACGCCGAAGAAAACGGCTCCCGTCGACGTCGAGACTTCGACATAAGCAACCGCCAGCGCGTCGCTTCCCGTTCCGCACGAATGCTCGCCGTAACCGACGACATCGATCGGCAAACTCAACGCGCGGACCGCCGCGTCGATGGGTCCCGTGCCGGTACCGTGGAGGATCACGGACGAGCCGGCGTCCTGAACCTGCAGAGTCATTCTTTCACGATCGGCACCGTCGCCGGAGGTCGTCAATTGGTGCGTCCGATAGATCATCGGACCCTCGGCGGACAGGTACTCGGCCGAGAAGAGCTCCCACAGCTCTTTTGAGCTGAGCTCTTTACCGGTCGCGTCGGCCGCCGCCTGTACCACACGGCTGAACTCGATCTGCAGACGCCGTGGCAGCACGAGTTGGTAGTCGCGCTCTAGAAGATACGCTACGCCGCCCTTACCCGACTGACTGTTCACGCGGATGATCGACTCGTAGGTGCGACCGAGATCCGACGGATCGATCGGTAGATACGGGACGTCCCATATGCCGTTCGAATCCAATGCCGCGAGCCCCTTCTTGATGGCATCCTGGTGAGAGCCGGAGAAGGCTGTGAACACCAAGTCGCCCACGTAAGGATGCCGCGGGTGAATCGGCAGCTGATTGCAGGCTTCCGCACAATGCGCAACCGCATTGATGTTGGAAAAGTCGAGCTGCGGATCGACGCCTTGAGTGTACAGGTTCATTGCAAGTGTCACGATGTCGACATTGCCGGTGCGCTCGCCGTTTCCAAACAGCGTGCCTTCGACACGATCGGCACCCGCCATCATTCCGAGCTCCGCGGCGGCTACGCCAGTACCGCGATCGTTATGCGGGTGGAGGCTGATGATGACACTGTCGCGGCGCGCGACATGACGTGAGAACCATTCGATCTGGTCCGCGTAGACGTTGGGTGTCGCCATTTCGACGGTGGCGGGGAGATTCAGAATCGTCTTGCGCGCCGGCGTCGGACGCCAGACAGCCGTCACCGCGTCGCAGATCTCCACCGCGAAATCGAGCTCGGTGCCCGTGAAGCTTTCGGGGCTGTATTGGAAGATCCAGTCCGTTTCGGGCCGCTCGTCGGCGAGCTTCCTGATGAGCTCCGCACCCTTCACGGCAATGTCGACGATGCCGGCGCGATCGAGTTTGAAGACGACACGCCTTTGCAACGTGGATGTCGAGTTGTAGAGATGCACGATCGCGCGCCGAGCGCCGCGCAGGCTCTCGAAAGTGCGCGTGATGAGGTCGGCGCGCGCCTGGGTGAGGACCTGGACGGTGACGTCCTCGGGAATCAGGCCACCCTCGATGATCTCGCGCGTGAAGTTGAAATCGGTCTGCGACGCCGCCGGGAAGCCGATCTCGATTTCCTTGAATCCAATCTTCAGGAGCTGGGTGAACATCCGCATCTTGCGGGCGGAGTCCATGGGCTCGATGAGCGCCTGGTTGCCGTCGCGGAGGTCCACGCTGCACCACATCGGCGGCGCGGTCAGCGTCCGGGATGGCCAGGTGCGATCGGGCAAATTGATGGGAGCAAACGGCCGGTACTTGTCGGAAGGATTACGCAACATGATTCGGATCTCGCAAACGGAAGGGGTCAAGGTCGATCGGGAGTCCGGCACTTCAGCGGGCTCGGCTCGATCACTTTGAAGTCCGGTCTTGTTAGCGCCGACCGTTGGCGCGTGGGGTTTAGTGCGCCTGGGGGCGCAGAAGCAGAAGCGCAAGCAACAGCGGCGAGAGGGCGCTGTTGAGCGGAGTGGAGTTGATGTTCCCGAAGGAGATCATGGTCCAACCCTATCATTCAGCCGTTTCACGTACAAGCGTCCGATATAAATAAGGATAACGGCTGCGCTATGCTCGCGCACTGCCGGGCCGCCCCCGGTGCAGACGCGCCTCGATCAAGAACGGACCATTTGAGGGGGATCACAAATGTGGGATCAGGTCTACACGCCGGTCGCCGGCAGCTTGGGACTGTCCGCGCTGGTCGCGGCACTGCCCATCGCGGTCATGCTGTTTTCTCTGGGCGTGCTGCGGTTGGCCGCCTGGAAGTCCGGCCTGCTCGGGCTCGCAACCGTCATCGTGGTCGCGGGTACGGTATATGGAATGCCGCTGCCACTTCTGGTGAGCGCTACCCTCTATGGCGCCGCATTCGGCCTGTTCCCCATTGCCTGGATCGTGTTCTGGGCAGTAGCGCTGTACCGCCTGACGGTCGAAACGGGGCAGTTCGAGATCATCAAGAACTCGGTCGGACATCTCACCCCGGACCGCCGCCTGCAGGCGCTTTTCATTGCGTTCGCCTTTGGGGCCTTTGTCGAGGGGGCGTCGGGTTTCGGCACCCCGGTCGCGGTGGCTTCCGCCATGCTCGCGGGACTGGGTTTCTCACCGTTCTATGCGGCAGGAATCTGCCTGCTAGCGAACACCTCCCCGGTCGCTTTTGGTGCAATCGGCGCTCCGCTCATTACCCTGGCCGGTGTCACCAGTCTGCCCCTGGCAACCCTGAGCAGCGGTGTCGGCCGTATCTGCGCGCCCCTGTCCTTGTTCATCCCCACCTACCTGATCCTGGTCATGTCGGGTGTCAAAGGGGTGCGTGCCGTGTGGCCCGCCACCGTCGTCTGCGGCGTCTCGTTCGCGCTCACGCAGTTCCTGGTTTCGAACTATATCGGCCCCTACCTGACGGACATCCTGGCGTCCATCGCCTCGCTCACGTGCCTGGTGCTGTTGTTGCGAGTCTGGAAGCCGCGTGATGATGTGACCGCTCGCGGCGAATCCGGCGTGCCGGTTAGCGTGTTGCTGCGAGCATGGTCGCCTTACATCCTGCTGGTCATCTTCGTGTTGCTGTGGGGCGCGACACCGGTCAAGGCGATCCTCGACAAGGCGACCTTCGTGTTGGGATGGCCGGGCCTCGACGGCGCGATTCGCCGCCTGCCGCCCGTCGTTGCGAAGGCGGCGCCGTACGCCGCGAAGTTCAATTTCAACATCCTGTCGGCCGGCGGCACTTGTGCATTGTTTGCCTGCATCGGCACGGGCCTCATGCTGCGCATTCCCGTCGGGCGCTTTTTCGCAACGATCGGCCGGACCGCGCGCGACCTGTCGAAATCGATTCTGACCATGGCGGCAGTCCTGGCGCTGGCCTACCTGATGAACTATTCGGGCCTGACGGCGACCCTGGGACTGGCCTTCGCGGCGACCGGCGTGTTTTTCCCCTTCTTCAGCCCCCTGTTAGGCTGGCTGGGTGTGTTCCTCACCGGCAGCGACACCTCCGCCAACGCACTGTTCGGCAATCTGCAGGTGGTCACAGCCAACAAACTCGGCCTGTCGCCCGCACTCATGGCATCGGCGAACTCGAGCGGCGGCGTCATGGGCAAGATGATCAGCCTGCAGAGCATCTCCATCGCGGCCGCCGCCACGGGAATGCCTGCGTCGGAGGAGGCGAAGCTGTTCCGGTTCACGCTCAAGCACAGCATTCTGCTGGCTTGTGTGATTGGGCTGATCGTGACGTTCTATGCGTACGTCATGCCCGAGTGGGGAGTGTGACCGGCGGCGGGCGCCCTGAGTCGGGCGCCCCCAACGTTAGCGTGTCAGAACTTCCGTAGCACGGCCGACGGCGGCGTGTACTGGTAGAGCCAGGTCTCCGACAGGGCCTGGCCATCCGCCGACACGAACAACCGCAGGTTGACGGGCTCCATGCTTTCGTCCGTGAGCGCCAGATCAAACATCGCGCGATACCCGTTGATCGAGCGCAACGGCCGCACCGAAGTGATTTCGACGCGCCCACGCGAAGCCGAGATGACCGGGACGAGCTTCACGTTCTCGCCGAGTCCCGGCAGCTCGCCGCCCGCGAAGTCCACCACGAAACGCCACGAGAAATACGTGCGCTTGCGGCCAATGACGCCGCCGACTCCGGTCCGCGTCGCGTACACCCGCGCGAGATCCACCACTACCGGGTTCTCCCGGCACCAGTTCAAGCGATAGGCATACAACAGCTCCTGCCCCTTCTGCGGCTTGTCGGCCGGGCTCCAGAACGCGACCATGTTGTCCGAAGTTTCGTCCTCCGTAGGAATCTCGACCAACATCACGGCGCCCTTGCCCCAACTGCCCTTGGGCTCGACCCAGACATCCGGACGCTTCTCGTAGAACACACCGTCATCCTGGTACTGCTCGAAGCGGCGCTCCCGCTGCATCAAACCGAAGCCGCGGGGTCGCTCGTCGGTGTATGAATTTACGCGCAGGCCGGACGGATTCATCAGGGGGCGCCAGATCCACTCACCGCTGCCGCTCCAGATCTGCAAGCCATCCGAGTCATGAATTTCCGGGCGCCAGTCGTTGTCGACGCGGCGGTCGTTTTTCCCGACCAGGAACATGCTGGTGCACGGGGCGATTCCCAGCCGCTCGATCGACTTGCGCGTGTAGAGGGCCGCGTCAATGTCCATGGTGAGCGGGTCGCTGGCGTCGATCACGAACCGATAGGCGCCTGCCACACTCGGCGAGTCGAGCAGTCCGTAAATCGTGAGCACACTGGAGTCCTTCGCGGGCTTCTCCAGGTAGTACGCAATAAAATCCGGAAATTCCTCGGGAGTCGGCGCGCCGCAATCGATGGCCAGCCCGCGTTGCGACATGCCGTACTGCCGATCGATATCGACCGCGCGGAAATAAGAGGCGCCTTGAAACGCGGCGAAATCCCGGATCCAGTCGGTATGGAACAGTAGACGGAAGCCTGCAAAGCCCAGGTTGCTCGGGACGTCATTGCCCTTGAGACCGCTATTGCCATAGTCGAACATCGCCGGGTCGTAGAGGATTTCCTGTGCGAAGCCGCCGTCCACAGAAAACAGCCGCACCGGCTTGCGGATCCTGAAACCGAGATGGAAAAAGCGCACCTGAAAACGCAGGCTATCACCGGCCCAGAGTGAGCGGTCATCGCGGAAACGAATGGCCTGCCAATGATCCCAGTCGAGACGCTCGACCGCCGGAGGAAGCTTCTCGGTCGGCGCTTGATACGGAGCCGCGGCAAGCGCGTGCGCAATTCCCTTCAGTCGGGCGTAGTCGAACGGCGTGCGCGGCGTAGGCGGCGGTGTGCGCGCCGCGGCCACCTCACTCTCCGCCAGCCACGATAGCGGAGTTGCAACGGACAACGCCGCCGCGGTGCCTTGTAGGAACTGTCTACGATCGGTCGAGTCCGGGGCTGGAGATTCAGAACTGTCTTCTTTGCTCGCCATTGTGGTATATATCCATCAGACTTTAGCCTTATGGTCGGCCCGTTGTCCTCATTATCACACGCTCTTTCTGACCTAACCGCTTCAATCGCATTGTGAGCATGAAATCCGCAACCGAAAATATTGGCGTCCACTGGGAGAACGGCGAGCCCGCCATTTTGTTCAGAAGCCGCGGGAAGGAAGCGGCCCAGCGCGCCGGACGCGCCTCGGTCACGGCGCTTCCCTCGGCCGACCTGCCACCCGGGACGAATCGACTCCGCTATGAGGACCTGCAGCAGGTCACGGACATCGCTCCGTTGTTCGGTAAGTTGGATGATCTGCTGCATATCGCGGGCAGCATCCAGGAGGATCGCCACACCATTCTGCTGAAGCTGCTGTTGGTCAAACTCTACGACGAAGACCATGCGCAGGCGCCCGAGAATCGCGGACGCTTCATGCTCATCCAGGACTTCAGCGCCGTGGACCCGGCGTGGGACGACTCGTTGGAAAGGATCTTCACGGAGGGGCTGCATGCGGCCCTGGCGCTTTACGATGGCATGTTAGCCAAGGCCGCGTCGCGAACCATCGGCTGCTCCGCCGAGGTGTTGCGTGAGGTATCCCGGACGCTGTGTGGCATCCGGCTGCTCGGCGCCCTGCCTCAGGTCATTCAGGACCTCTTCATGTATTTCGGCCGGTCTCAATACCGGGTGGATCTGGGGCAGTATTTCACGCCCTGCGAGGTTATCCGGCTCATTGTCGAGATCGTCAATCCGCGCCACGACGAGCGTATCGTCGATCCGGCGTGCGGCACGGCCGACTTCCTGGTCGGCGCCAAACAGGTGGCCGCCGAGCGTCACGGCGCGGACATCTCGGCCCATCTGCATGGCTATGATATCTCGCCCCTTGCGGTGCACCTGTCGATATTCAACATGTTGTTGAATGGCGACCGCGGCCTCGCGGACATCGAAACGCGCGACACGCTGCTCGAGCCGCTCGACCACGAAGGACACTATCACGTCGCGTTGTGCAACCCGCCTTTTGGAGCGCGGATCGTGGAGAAGCGCGCCAAAGCACTGGCGCGCTTCAATCTCGTGAGCGCGAAAAAGTCCGGCCTGGGGCTCATGCCCAGGGCGCAGGAGGCCGGGCTCCTGTACGTGGAGAGTTGCCTGCGTGCGGTTCGGCCCGGCGGCCGCGTTGGAATCCTGGTCCCCAACGGTTACCTCGGAAATCGCAGCGAGCGTTACCTGGAGTTTCGCCGCTGGCTGCTGCGCAACGCCCGTGTCGCCGCCGTGATCGGCTTTCCGCGTTTCACTTTCAAGAAGTCAGGAGCGGACGTCTCAGCATCGGCCTTGATCCTGGAGCGTCGCCCCGAGCCTCTGTCCGATCTATCAGACATGGCGGATCACCCGATTCACTTCAACCTCGTGGAGAAGGTAGGCTGGGACCTGCAAAGCAAACACGCGAACCGGATCTTCAAGCGGGATCCGCGCGATGGGACGGAGCTTCTCGACGCCACCGGTGCGAGGATTCCGGATACCGACTTCGAAATCGCGCGTCTCGACGCGCTCACCTCTGCAGTGGTCGATGCATTTCCCTGGATGGCGCAAGGCGAGCGGAACACTCGTGACACGGAAGGCTGGAGCGTGATGGCGTCGGCCATCACAGCCCACCCGGACCTGTGCCTGGACCCCAAAAGGTGGTGCCGCAAACATCTCGAGGTGTTGAGGTCGATTCGTAGCGTCGCCCACCTCGAAATAGGACATGTGATCCGGCCGGTGACGCGTTCGCTGCGGAAAAAGCCCGAGACCTCGTATCGGTACGTCGAGATCGAGAAAATCTACGAGGCCTTCGGCGCTTACGTGGCCGACGAGTGCTTCGGGTGGGAGCTCCCCGACCGCGGCCGGCTCGTGGCCGCTCCGGGTGACATTTTCATTGCCAACATCTGGTCGAGTGCCGGGAAATGGATGATTGCGGGCGACGAGGCGCAGGATGGCCGGCTCATTGTCACAACGGGCTGCACTCACTTCGAGTTGATTCCGGGACAGGAGAGCCTGTTACCGGACCTGGTGTTTGGCTTGTGCTCTGAAGCGTTCAAGGTGCAGATGCGTGCGTTGGCCACGGGGTCTGATGGGCTGTCCTCCATCTGCGTCGCTGACATCTGTTCCATCGTTCTGCCACGCATGCAATCGGCAGCGGTTCGCGAGCAGATCGAGAGGCGGATTCGCGAGGCACGCGCGGGGCAACTCGTGCTGCCGCGGGTGGTTCGCGATGAGTTGGCTGTCGTGGCGCCGGAAACGAATGTGCCGCTCAGGTCGTCGCATGTGGTGCAGGTCTAGGAGCCCAGCGGCTCGCTACTTCAGCGCCATCTCCAGGCGCACCTTGCCGCTGTCGTCCGTTTTCGCTGGCGCGTTGATGATGAACACGCGCGAGGCGTCGATGCCGCCCTCGGCCAGCAGTACGTCCTGAATTGCGCGCGTACGCCTCTTTCCCAACGCTTGCAGCTCAAGGTCGGAGACGCCAATCTGGCCGGCGATGGCGTCCTCCAGCTCGGGGATGGCGGTCTCTACGGGTGGGGCATCTTTCTTATTCTTCGCGCTTTGGATAGCCGCGGCGGTTGCGGGGAGGTCGGCGTCTTTGCCGAGCTCGGCCTGATATTCCGCGAGCAACAGGCGATAGTGCTCGAGCGGGTTGGCTAGCGCTGGGTCGAGCGGCTCGGGCGGTTGACTCGCGGCCTGTGAAGCGTCGGCGCTGGCTGCCTGCGGCGTCGCTGCCGCTGATGCCGCGCCTTGCGAAACGTCGGCGTTCTGCTTGTTGGACGCCGGCTTGCCGGAAACTTGCGCAACCGGCTTTTTGGTCGACTTGTCGCCGTGCGCGCGGGCCACGAGCTTCTGGTTGAGTTTTTGTTTCGCGAGCACCGGTCCGTCGATGTCCTGCGAGTAGGCGATCGGCACATCGAGTTGGAGTTGGGTGTGCTCCTGGAGCGCCTTGGTCAGGGACTCCAGCTTCTCCTTGGATGCGCCATCGAGCTCCGCACTGCCGGCCGTGAAGTCGATGAACTTCATATCCTCGCCGTGCCCGCCGAAGAGGCGTCCGAGGGCCGCGAAGGGCGCCGTCACCGCCTTCTCCAACAGGTTGATCAACGCGTGCCAGATGATCGGACCCACCTTGAATTGCGGGTCGTCGAGGCTGCCGGTGATGGGCAACGGCAGGTCGATGATGCCGTTGCGATCCTTGAGAAGCGCAACCGCCAGTTTCAGCGGCAGGTGCACGGCATCAGGACTGTCGACCGCCTCACCCAGCTGCAGCTGGTCAATGACAAAGTGCTGCTCGGCAGCCAGCTTGCGCTGATCGACCTTGTAGGAGAGATCGACGGACAGTTTGCCCTTGTCGATCTTGTAGCCGGCGAAATGCCCCGAGTATGGCGTCATGGTGGTGAGTTCCAGACCCTTGAAGCTCATCTTGATGTCTGAATACACCGTCGCCGCCAGGAGGTTCAACTCGCCGTTGATGCTCACCGGCGCATAGCGATCCACTTTGCCCTCGAGCTTCACTTTTGCGCGCGACTTCGGATCGGAGGATAGCCCGTTGATAGTGCCGTTCAATGACTGGATGCCCACCGCGAAGTTCGGTTTGATCCAGAAGTCAGCGTAGTTCACTGAGCCGTCGATGACCCGCACGGTACCGATAGCCATCGGCATGACGGGGGCGACAGACTGAGTGGATGCGGACGCCGCGCCGGCCGGAGAAGATCGCGACTTGCGTGAACGACGTGAACCCTTAGCGGTAGCGCTTGCGTTGCCACCATTGGTATTCGCGTCCGCCGTCGCGGCAGATGCGGCCGCCGCCGCGTTGGCAAGCTTGGCATTGGCATCTGCTGCCGTGGCGGCCGCAGAGGCGCCTGCGCTGGCGACGTTAGCCTTGGCATCCGCGGCGGCCGCTGGCATCGAGGAGGTTGCGTTGGCGGCTTTGCTGTTAGCGTCCGCTGCTGCGGCAGTGGCATTGGCGGCTTTGCTGTTAGCGTCCGTTGCTGCGGCGGTGGCGTTGACGGCCTTGCTGTTAGCGTCCGTCGCTGCGGCAGTGGCATTGGCATCGGCGGCTTTGCCACTTGCATCTGCCGCGGTGGACGTGGCGCCGGCGGCTTTGGCCTTTATATCCGAAACCGCGGCCTGGGCGGCTGGCGAGCCACCCTTTACACCTGCCACCGTCACGCCGCCCGCTTTGGCGTTGGCTTCACCGAGTTGGGTTGCCAGGCTCGGGTTGCCTTTGCTTGGGCCGGCCAACACCACCTGCACATTGACCGTGCGATCCGGTGCGATGATTACGCGCGCGTAGGGCTCGTGAGCAGTAATGCTCGCAATCTGAAGTGACGCGGGATGCGAGTTGTAGTCGATGCCCGCGACGCGCAGGTCCTTCCACTTGATGAACGACTGCTTCAACTCGTCCACCGTCCGCAGGCCAGCCACACCGAGATCGCCCTTGACCGACAGTGTGCCATCGGCGGCCTTCTTAATGTCGAGTTGGGTAGCGAGCCGCCCTGACTGCAGAGTCATTGCCGTTTGCTGCGCGATGAACGGCTGAAGCATCGCGAGATCGAACTGCGCAAGATCGACGTGCGCCGTGACGTCGCCACCGCCGGGAGACATCTGCGCGGTCGCGTTCAGAGTGCTACTGCCGTTGATAGTCGTTTGCGCGGTGACGTCGAGGTGTGCCGCTGGTGTCGTGTTGTACCCGGCAACGTGAATGTTGATTTTATCGAGCACCACGGCAAGGGCGGGCGTGAGCTGACGGTCCTCCGCCTCGACCTTGAAGCCGTCGACGGTAATGTCAGGCGCAGAGACGACCCAAGCTGGCGGCAACGTCGCCGATGTAGGCGTGGCGGGCGGAGGAGTAGCGCCCGGTGCGGTGGCTGAAGCGTCCGCAGGAGCCGGAACGCTCGGTGCGTTGGCCGAACCCTGCGGTGACGCAGAACTTTGCGCCGTAGCGGGTGGTGTCGCCTTTCCACCCAACGGCGTCGTCAACTCCAGCAGATTCAACTGCCCCTGCGGGCTCAGCCACGCATTCACCTCACCCCCGTTGAGGCTCACTTTCCCGATCTCCACGACCCGCTTGGTCAAATCGACCTTCGTTTCCTGGACATCGAGCTTGCCTAACACGACATAGTCTGTCGTCCCCTGTCGCGGGCGCAGTTTCAGGTCCGAGACCATCGTGTCGTGAACGTCGACCTTGATGGCTGGCGCGTCGCCGGCAATGTCGAAGTTATATTCGCCTTTCAAGGCGATCGTACCGGAGCGAATCTCCATGGGCAGCGGCTCCTGGAGATAACTCCAGATCGTGCTCGCGTGCAGGTCGGAGACCGCGAACGTGCCGTGCGAAGACAACGGCTCGAGAAGGAACACGCCGCTCCAATCGAGTCGCTCGCCTTCGGGCGAAGCTGCGGTCAGCGAGTACTCGTTGCTGTCGCCGGAGTTGGCCTTCGCGCGCGTGCTGAACTTGTGCAGCTCGAACGCTATGGGCTTGAACTCCGCTCGAAAGGGCGTCGCGTGGCTCAAATCCTCGAAAGTCCCACCACCGGCGATCACCGCGAACCGATCGATGAACAGCCGCATCGGTTCCGACGGTTTCGGTGGCGGAGTTGCGGCGGGCGCGCTGGCGAATCCCTTCCCAAGGTCGGCGAGATTCAGGCTTCCGTCGCGCCGGACCACGGTACGGACCAACGGCCGCTCCAGCACGATCTCGTGAAAGCTCGGCCCGAGTCGCAACAGACTGATGATCTCGAGGTCGACGTGCAGTCGGCCGAACGCCAGCATCGGCTCGCCGTCACTGTCGGGAAGCGACAGATCGGCGACATCGAGCGTGAACGCGTAAGGGTTGAAGCGGATCTCGCCCAGAGAAAGTTTACGCTTGTAGTGCGTGCTGACGAAATCGGTCAGACCCGAGCGCAAGAAATGCGGAACCGCCCAAAACCCCGCCCCCGTATACAACGCGACGAAGAAAACCACGATGGAGAGCGCTATGACGTAGCGCTTTGTCGTACGCGTAAGCATTGGCCTCCCCTTTCGCGGGCAGGTGTGCCCTAGGCTGGTCGACGCCTATCGTAACCGTAAGTAAAAGTAAAAGCCGCCCGGTCGACGCGTACGCCTTCCTTACGTTTTCTTTGCCGCGACCGGCACCGGCGGCGGATTGATCGCGGCGAAGGTCCGCTGGTGCCAATAGGGATAAATCGGCCTCACTTCACTGGCCGAGTCCAGCCGCGCCATCTGCCCCGCGTCCAGCGACCACCCCACCGCCCCGAGGTTCTCTTTCAATTGCGCCTCGTTCCTGGCCCCCACCACGATGCTGACGATCGTAGGACGCTGCAGAACCCAGCGCAGCGCCACCTGGGACACAGTCTTCCCGGTTTCGGCGGCGATCTGATCGATCACGTCGAGGGTGTCGTAGAGTTTGTCGGACCGGGTACCCGCCAGGAAATCCGCCTGCGAAAGGCGGCTGTCGGCGGGGACGGGCTGACCACGACGCATCTTGCCGCTCAACGCGCCGCCGGCCAGCGCACTCCAGACGACCGTCCCGACTTTCTGGTCGAGGGCCAGCGGCATGAGTTCCCACTCGAACTCGCGCGACGCGAGCGAGTAGTGCGCCTGATTCGCCACATAACGGGACCAGCCGTAGCGCTCGGAGACGGAGAGCGACTTCATGAGATGCCAACCCGAAAAGTTCGAGCAGCCGATGTAGCGGATCTTGCCGCTCCGGGTGAGATCGTCGAGCGCGCTAAGTGTCTCTTCAACGGGGGTCGTCGCGTCGAAGCCATGCATGTAATAGACGTCGATGTAGTCCGTGCCTAACCGTCGCAGACTCGCCTCGCAAGCGCGGATCAGCGAGTAGCGCGAGGACCCGATGTCGTTCGGGCTGTCAGTCATCGGAAACGTCGCTTTGGTTCCGATGAGGACATCACCGCGGCGTCCTGCCAGGGCGGCGCCCAGGACCTCCTCCGAGCGACCGCGCGAGTAGACGTTAGCGGTGTCGAAGAAATTAACGCCGTGCTCGAGGCAGATGTCGATGAGGCGCTTCGCCTCGGCCACGTCGGTTGAGCCCCAAGCCTTGAAGAAATCGCCCACGCCGCCAAACGTGGCCGTGCCGAAGCTCAATACCGGCACCTTCAAACCGGACCCGCCGAGGTGTTTGTAGTCCAAGTGTATCTCCTGAGGATTGCGTCAATCCTAGCGACAGGAGCGGGGCATGGCATCCCCCAAACGACGGATCAGCGCGCAATCCCCGCAATAATCCGGTCGCTCAACTGCCCAAGCGCAACACTCATGGTCGCCGCCAGCGTGGCCGGGCAGGACCCGCTCGAAGGAACCTGGATTTCCTCGTTCATCGGCACCGGATTCATCGGTAGCGGATTCGCCGGCGCCGCATTCGCCGAGCGCGCACCCTCCGAATGAGACGGCTTCACCGTCCAGCCGGCACGCAAGCTCACGTTGCAGGTGCTATCGCCATAGAACTCGCGAATTTCCACAGACACCGAATACTGTTGCCCCGGCACAGGAGCCGGCACCCGACGTGCGATGTCATCCGACAAGGCACGTCGAATCGTCTCATCCAATGGAGCGGCCCAGCGATCCAACCCCGCGATACTCAGCTGGTTCGGCCCGATGCGGCGAACCAACTCAGGACGATCGAGCTCACCGGGAATCGTGAGGTTGACGATGCGCACCCAGCCAACCCCGACCGGAGGTGTCGCCTCCGGAGCGGTGTCGCTAAGCGTGTAGAAGTGGGTCGGCGGGGTGGAGGAACAGGCGCCCACAAGCGCCAGCACCATAGTCACGAGCGCGGTTGTGCCTCTCATTCTTTCTCCCCTTTGCGACCGCGCAACAGAGACTCCGGATGGCGATCGAGGTAATCCGCCAGCACCCGCACGGAGCGGGCGGCATCCTGCAGCTCCCGCATGAGTTTCGGAAGGTCCGTGTTCGCCGGATTGTTGGAATTGCTGCCCATCATGCCCTGCACGGCGGATAGCGTCCCCTGGGCCGCATCGGCGGTGTCACGCAGGCTCTTGACGAGCCCCTTGATGTCGGGCTCGACATCGCGGGTGATGTTATCCAGGCGAGTGAGCGTCTGGTCGAGCGATTGCAGCGCATGCCCGAGCTGCGGCCCGGAAGTCGCGCGATCGAGATTCTTCAACACGCCGCGCACGCTCTGGAGGATCTCCGTCAGATCGCCCGAAGAGGTGGCGGGAAACTCGAGATTCTCGCCAACCTGCTCGATGCGTGCGGGCGGCGCATTCGGGGCCATCTCGAGCCCGATGAGCTTCTGCCCCGTCAAGAAGCTTGCCGAGGCCACTTGCGCCCGCATGCCACGAGTCACCAGCGTCTTGAACCACCCCCCGACAACCTCGCGTGAATCGACGCCGGGCGGATTCGGCAGGCCCTCGATCTTCACCAGGTCCGGGTCGATGGCGAAGGTCACCTGCGTCACGAGGGTGTGGCGACGCTCGTCGTACTTCAGATGAGCCTCCTTCACCTCGCCAACCTCATCACCCTGCAGCTCTACCGAGATCCCAGGCTGGACTCCGCGCTGATTCCCCTCGAACGCCGCCACATAAACGATCTCAGGACCACGAGGCGCACGCAGTGCGCTTTCTCTGTTGTCGTATAACGGAAAATCGGCGTCGGCGGGACTCGGCGGCTTTGCCAACACCTCAGTGGAAGTCTCGAATGCGACGCCGCCCGATAATAGCTGCTGCCATGAGTTGGCTCTGACTCGCACGCCCTGTGCCCCAAGAGACACGTCGACACCGCCCGCGTTCCAGAAGCGCGTTTCCGGATGCACGAGATCATCCCAAGGAGAGCGGATGAATGCCGTCACCGTCACGTGACTGCCATTGGCCGCTAGCAGGTAACCCTCAACTTCTCCGACGGATACACCGTGATAGGAGATAGGCGAGCCACGCGTCAGGGAGCCGAGATCGGTCGACTCGAGTGTAAAGAACCGCCCGTGCGAGTCCGGCGGCAGAATCGGCGGCTCGTCGAGAGCGACGAAGCTCCGCTGTGCAGTGCCATCGCGGCCCGGATACATCTCGATGTAAGAGCCCGACACTATGGTGGAAAGCCCCGAGATTCCGCCCACACCCACATGCGGAGCAACGATGTAGAAACGGGTATTCTCGTTCAGGAAAGGCGTCGCTTGGCGCGTCATGCGCGCGCGAACCAGCACTCGCGACAGGTCACGTGTCAGCTCGACGGAATCGACCGTACCGACGTCCACATCGCGATGTTGGATCTTCGTCTGCCCCGCCTGCAGCCCCTCGGCGACCTTGAATTCGATGGTGATCATCGGGCCTCGGTCCGCCAGCGAGCGCCATGCAAGCCAGATGACGATGCCGGTCGCGACGATGGGGACGGCCCAGACCCACGCGAACCAACGCCGTCCCTTCACCCGCGCTTCAACTTCCTTCTCGCGCTCTTCGGTCATACCGCATCCCACATGAGCCGTGTATCGAAGACGCTCGTCGCGACCATCGTCACGATCACCACGGCGGCAAAAGCAACCAGCCCATTGCCGGCATGCACTTCGGTCAACGCCCCGAAGCGCAGGGCCGCGATCAACACCGACACGGCGAACACGTCGATGTTCGACCAACGGCCGACGAGATCGATCATCCGGTAGAACCGCGTGCGCCCAACCAGCAAGCGCCGGGACCGCAGGTGTGTGGCAATCAGCATCCAGGTAAGCCCACAAAGCTTCAGCAGCGGCAGAATGATACTCGCCGAAAACACGATGATGGCAAGCGGCCACAGATCGTTGTGGACGAGCTCGATGACGCCGCTCAGGATCGTGTTCTCATCCGCGCGACCAAGGCGCACCGTGGTGAGCACCGGAATGAAATTGGCCGGTACGTAGAGCAGAAAACCGGTAATGACGAGCGCCGTGGTCCGTCTGAACGCGTCGGGTTTACGCACATGAAGCGTCGCCGCGCAGCGGGGGCAGTCGCCACCCTCCTCCGTGCCGGTGACCACCAGATCGCAAACAGTGCAGGCGATAGTCTCCTGGCCCTTTCCCGCCGCTGCTTTGACCGGCAGCGCTTCCCATACCGTCCGGGCATCCAACTGTGTCAGGGCCAGCAAAAACACCAACGAGGCGCCCAACAAGCACCAACCGCCGAGGCCGATCTCGATCGTTGAGACGACCTTGATGCGGCTGTACGCGACGAAGCACCCGACGAGGTACACCTCGATCATCATCCAGGGACGTAGGTGTTGCACCCAGCGGAACAGTCGACCGAGCGGACCACCCAGGTCGAAACGCAGCGCAATCAGAACCCACAGCAGTAACGCCAGGTAGATGCACGGGAGCGCCACGGTGAACGCGGCCACCAGCGCGGCCAACGACAGGAAGCCCTGGTCCCAGAGCGCACTCACGCAGGTGTCGAGCCAGCTCTCGCGCGCTGCTCCAAGGCTCGAGACCCTCATGAGCGGCCACACCAACGCTGCCAGTAATAGCACCAGTGCCGCGCCAGCCAGCGCGAGCGGCGCATCCACGCGCCCCGTCGCCGGGCCCGCCAGCGTGCTGTCGCAGCGCCGACACATAGCGGTCTGCCCGCGACCGATCACGGGCAGCATCTGCATGAGACCGCAATCGGGGCAAGCGACGCGCTCGGTGGTAGGTCGCGAACTAGGCCGTATCAAAGCGTTTCATTCTTTCGGGCGATACCCGCAGTGTAACGTCTGCCAAGCTTGTCGGGTTCCGACTTAGGGGAACAGGCTCTACGGTAAATCATTCCGACGCGCGCGCGCCACAGCTCGGCCTGTAACGAATCATTGCCGGCCGGGACCTGAAGCGTGCTATCCGATTACATTCAACTCGAGGAGCGGCCGCCCCTCGAGCAGCCGCTCATAGGCCAGCGCCGCAAGATCCACGGTGATAAACCGACCGTGGAGAATGAGCTCGGCCATGCCCCGGCCGACGACCGGGCCCTGCTGCATGCCATGGCCTGAAAATCCGTTCATGAGGCCGAAATTCCCGACCTCGGGATGCAGCCCGACAATCCCATTGTGATCGAACACATTCATCTCGTAGTAACCGGCCCAGGCGCGCTCTAGCTTGGCCGCCTCGAAAGCGGGCATGCGCGCCGCCAGTGCGGGCCATAGCACGGACTCGAAGAGGTCGTACTCGGGCTCCAGTGGCACGTCGTCCGGATCTTCGCCGGGTGGTAGACCCGCGATGAAGGTCTGCCCCTCAGGCCGGATCCAAAAACCCGAAGTATCGATCAACAGCGGAAACGGCGTCATCACCTCTCGACAGGCGACGACGTAAACAGTTCGCCGGCGCGCGAAGACAGGGAGCTCCACCCCCGCGAGCTTCGCGACGGAGCGCGCCCAGGGCCCGGCCGCATTGATCAAGTGTCCGCAGGCGATTCGCGACCCGTCGGCAAGCCCGATCGAGGTAACACGCCGGTCTCTAACCTCAACCTCCCCCACCTCGCCGCGCACGAACCGCGCGCCCTGACTACGCGCCTTGCGCGCGAACGCCGTCAAGAGCAGGTAACCGTCAAACCAACCTTCACCGCGCAAGCCGAGCGTACCCCCGGCGAGATCCGTCGTTTCGAGCCAGGGGAAACGCTCGGCGAGTTGCGCCGCGCTGAGCAGCGCGACTTCCGCACCATGTTGAGTCTGGATGGCATGCGCCTGGCGCAACGACTCCACCCCCGATTCGCCCGCGAGATATAAATATCCCGCTTCGGTGAAGCCGATATCAGGGTGCGAGCCGTCGACCTCGAGGATCTCGCCGGCGGCCCGCAGGAATTCGACGCTCGCCTGCGAGATCCGGATATTGACCGCCGTAGTGAACTGCTGGCGGATGGAGGCTGCCGACAATGCTGAGGAGGCCGTCGCGTATGTTGGATCGCGCTCAATGACGACGACCGAGGCGCCGGGCTCCAGGCGCGTCAGCCAATAGGCGAGCGCCGAGCCCATGATACCTCCGCCGACGATGGCGATGTCTGCTCGAATGTCCAAACGAGTCCAGAGTACCCCTAAGAGTCCGCGCCGTGCCAGCGCGACACCGTACCGTAAATCATGCGAACATCAGCCCCTCCAAGAAGGATGAGCCGTTGCTGCATCTCGATCGCGCCGAAATCGCCGCGCGCCTGGCGCGCCACACTCTGATCGACCGCCTGGAGCGCGCATTCGCCGCCGACTGCGCGACGCCAGTACGCCAACGGCATGATCTGGGCGGCACCACTGCCGGAAAGACTTTACTCCTGATGCCCGGTTGGCGCGCCAACGGCGCAATCGGCGTGAAGCTCGTGACGGTCTTCGCGGATAACGCGATTCGTAGCCTGCCGGCGGTCCACGCCTGCTATGTGTTGTTCGATGGGGATACAGGCGCCCCGCTGGCGATGCTCGACGGGAACGAGCTGACACTACGCCGCACGGGTGCCGCATCAGCGCTCGCCGCAAAGTATCTGGCGCGGCCGGATGCGGAACGGCTCCTCATGGTCGGCACCGGCGAGTTGGCGCCCCACGTCATACTGAGCCATGCGGAAGTGCGCCCGATCAAAGCCGTGCGTATCTGGGGGCGTCGCTCGGAGCGTGCACGCGAAGTAGCGGATGCTCTCAGCGGACATGACTTTTCGGTCGATGTTTGTAACGACCTGGAGGCTGGCGTTGCCTGGGCGGACATCATCAGTTGCGCAACCTTGAGTCAAACACCCATCATCGAGGGACGTTGGTTGCGGCCCGGACAACATCTGGATCTGATCGGCGCCTTCCGTCCGAACATGCGCGAGGCCGACGATGTGGCTCTCACCAGGGCGGCGCTTTATGTTGACACGCGGGCAGGAGCACTCGTGGAAGCCGGTGAATTCGTACAAACGCTGGCCGCGGGTCTGATCGAGCTGTCGGATATCAAGGGGGAGCTCAGCGAATTGGTGCGCGGCTTGGTTCCCGGCCGCTCAGACCCCGATGCCATCACCCTTTTCAAGAGCGTCGGCACCGCGCTAGAGGACCTCGCGGCGGCGGAGCTTGCTGTAGAAGGCGCCATGAATCAGTCGGGCTCGCGCAACCCCCCATAAGTGCTGCTACTGCGCGCCCGGAAATGCTGCCAAACTGGGGGCTCCAAAGAAAGATAGTGAACGGGGGCCGCCCATGAATTCACAGTTGCTGCGGCAGGTCGACCGGCAAACCTGGATCGCCCTGATCTGCGTGGTCGTCGGGTGGTTTTTCCTGGCCACGGTGGTCACCACCGTCGGGCCCGTGAAGCAGAAATACCATTTCTTCGACATGTTGACCGTGATGCTCAATCCGGCGTGGCTGCTCTACGGAATGGGCTCCTCGCATCCGCTGGAATCGGTGGCCTTCGGGCTGCTCGACCTGGCGGTGCTGGTGCTGCCCCTCGTGCCCTTCATTGTGAAAAAGCGCAGCGCCTGGCTGCTGAGCGTGGCACCCCTGGCCCTGATGCTGCTGTGCGGCTTCGAGCTCTACTCAAAGACCGCCGGCCCCTTCTTCGAGGCTACGCAACGGGCCGGCCCGATTGCGAACGCCCTGGTCCGCTTCGGTAACTCCGTCGCGGAGGGCACCGGCAATGCGGTTGCCCGCCACATCTCAATCGGACTGGGCGCCTACCTGGGCCTGCTGGCGAGCGGCTTCCTGGCGGTACAAGGCCTGCGCGCTTTCCGGGCGGCGGCCCCGGCCCTCACTCCCAACCCGTCTTAGAGTTATAAGGCATCGTGAATCCCAGCGCCTCGATCTCGTGAATCCGGCCGCCGCTGACTTTGAAGATATGCGCGGCGGGGAGATCGAAGGGCTTGAATGGCATGTCCACACTTTCGACTCCCGGGACGCCGACGATCTTGAGGGACTTCTCCTCCATGGGATGACGGAACTGCGACAGCCCGAACACCAGGCCGGTCTCCACGTCCGCAATCTCGACCCGGCGCGGCTCGATACGCTTGATATAACTCATCACCCGTGTATCGAGTTGGGCCGAGCAACCCATCGCGCCCATAGTGCCGCGGCCGGGAGTCGCGGGGGGCGGGTTGCCAGTTGTCTGCATGCCGTTCTCGCGACGCAGACAATCATCGGCGAACGGCGCTGCATGACCGTCACTGTTGACCAGCGCATCGTAATAGGACGCACCTATCTTCAACAGCTCCTCTCGTGAGCTGCGCTCTGCCGGCGGCACGACGGTGAGCAGGCCCGGGCGCGGCGACTGCAAGTTGGGGAGACTCGTCGGCCGCAATTGGCGCGCGACGAGGTGCTCGGCTTCGGTGATCTGCCCTTTGCGCAACTTCAGGCGCAGGCCGAGCTCCACCGTCTGCTCACCCTCCTGCATGACACCGATAAAACCGACCTGCTGCGCGACAGGATCCGCTACGTAGATCTTGAAGGTCGAGGGAAGCGCAGTAGCCGTTTTCCAAAATCCCTCCCCCGCGCGCAGGGGCACCGTGTTCTCGACAAACTTGAGGTTGGGTGCGAGCGGCACCTGTGACGGATCGTGAGCTACCAGCGCCGCCAGGTAGGAATCAACCAGCCCCTTCAGGCAGGTACGGTCACAGGGGTCGGGCGCCGCCTTATGGGTCGCGCCCTGGGTTGTGCCCGAGGCTGCCGCCTGCAGGGCCGCGCCTTGCAGGGCCACCACCAGGGCGACCCGAAAAATCGTAGCCAGTCGTATCATCGCGCTCCCCCCGAAGCCAACGGATCTCTCGAGGGAGTAAGCTTTGACGACCCCGCGCGGCGGCGGAACCGCCGCCGGAACAACACAGTTTTTCCGCTCCGTGTTCGGTGCCGCGGCCCGCTTTATGCTGCGACGACCGAGCGGCCAGCGAGGGAATCCCCAGCGGGGACGGCCGGCCGAGCATCGACTATGGCCGCGCTCGAATCGGCCAGCTTGAATACCATGACGCTCTCGCGGAGCGACCGAGCCTCAGACGACATGCGCTCCGCGGCAGCGGCGGCCTCTTCGACCAGGGCAGCGTTCTGCTGCGTCACCTGGTCCATCTGTGAGATGGCACGGCTGACGCCATTGATGCCGGTAGCCTGCTCCCGACTCAAGGAGGCGATCTCTCCGACGAGCGTCGTGACTCGACCGATACTCGAGACGATATCGCCCATCGTCTCACCGGCGCGCTGTACGAGTTTCGCCCCGCTGTCGACCCGACGCACGCTGTCGGAAATGAGTCCCTCGATCTCCTTGGCGGCCGTGGCGGAACGCCCGGCGAGCGCCCGGACCTCCTGGGCGACGACGGCAAAGCCGCGCCCCTGCTCACCCGCACGGGCGGCCTCGACCGCAGCATTCAACGCCAGCAGGTTGGTCTGAAACGCGATGTCCTGGATGACGCCGATGATGTCGGAGATCTTGCCGGACGACGCACTGATGCCGTGCATCGTCGTAATGACTTCCGCGACCACCTGGCCGCCCTTGCCGGCAATCTCGCTCGCCACGAGGGACAGCTCATTGGCTTTGGACGCATGCTCGGCGTTGTTCGTGACAGCACCGGTGAGCTCCTTCATCGAGGTCACGGTCTGTTGCAAGGCCGATGCCTGCTCCTCGGTGCGAGCCGAGAGATCCAGGTTTCCGCGAGCGATTTCGGCCGAGCCGTCCGCAATGGCATCGGAGGAGAGACGGATCCTGCCGACAATCTTCGCCAACTGCTCCGCGGTACGGTTGGTATCGCGACGGAGCTCGTCGAGACGTCCCATGTAGGTTTTCGAGATCGGCCTCGTCAGATCGCCGCGCGCCAGGGCGCCCTGCACTTCACCGAAGTCCTTCACGAACGATTCCACCGATCCAACCAGCTGGTTGAGACCGTTCGTCATCTCGAGCTGGTAGCCGGCCAGGCCGGCGATCTCGCAGCGGCCACCGAAATCACCGGCGTTGGCGCGCTGGATGAGCTGGTTCTGCTTGCCACTGAAGGAGGCCAGAAAATCGACCGTCTTGTTGACGTGGCTGTTGAGCCGGGCGAACTCGCCGGACGTCTCGAACTTCGCCCGACGTGAAAGGTCGCCGGCGGCAACTGCCTCGAGCACCTCGCCGGCGCCACGCACGGCGCTATGTAACTCGTCGCGCATCGCAGCCATGGCAAGCGCCAGACTTCCGGCCGTTGCCCCTTCCGTCGGAACTTTGACATCGACGTTGCCACGAGCAAGCTCTTGGGAGATGCGCGCCAGCTCGCCGGGCTCGCAACCGACAGCCTCGACTTCCGCCCGCAGGCGAACTGCCATGACGACCAGCAACGCAGTCTCGAAAATCGCGTACGCGGCATGAATGAGCACGACGCTGAAGCCGGTGTTGGCGGCGAAGACCCATACCGCGGCTCCCGAGCGCTGCATGAAATCGAACGCGAAGTGGTGAACGGCCACGATAGCGACGGCGACCACGAGCGGCACCCAGTCCCGATAGAAAAGGAGGAACGCCAACAGCACGAACACGCCGAAGTGCATCTCGATCATGCCGTGCACCTGGTGAATGTGCAGGGCCGTGAAGATCATCAGTGCGGCAGCAATCGTGCACCGGGTGACGAGTCCTCCGGGATGCGAGGCGACGAGCCATGCAACCACGGCGGCCGTGGGCAACCCGATGACGAGCGCCTCCGTCCAGGTGTCGTACAAAGGAGCGAGCGCGAGCGCCATGACCAGCAACACGCCCACAACACACAACAACATGCGGTCGCCGCTCTGTCTGATCTGGGAAAGATAGGTCTGCGAGGTTGACATGGGAGTACTACTAGAGATTTAGACTTTATGTGCGCCACTGCAGAAACAGCCGCCGCCGTAGAACGGCCGCGGCTGCGGTATCTGGCCGCTCAGCATGCGGTCCAGGACACGCTCCACCAGCCCCCCGGATTCGCCGCAGCGGGCGCTGTCACTGTAGGGGCCGAAGTAAACGAGTCTGCCGGCGGCGTCGAAAACCAGCACCGCCGGTGTTGATTCGATCCACGCGAGATCGCGGCCGCCGCGCAGCTCCACCTGTTGAATGCCCGTCGGCCCCGCGGAGGAAGCGAGGCTACTGGCCACCGCAGTTGCCGGCCCATGCACGGCCGCGACGAAGCTCACTCCTCGATGTTGATATCCGGAGATGATTCGCGCGAGATGTGGATGCGTGAACCGGTTGCAGGGGCAATCGGCCGAATAGACATGAACCACCGTAGCGACGCGAGCGTCGGCGCCACCGAGTTGGGGCGCAACTGCCTCCCGGAACCAGAGCTCAGCCGAGCGGGCGCGGGCAGCGGAATCGAACAGCACGGTACGTGCGGACTCGAACGAGCGCTGCTGCTTGAATTCGAAGGACCAGAAGGCGTACGCGGTGCCGGTCAGCCAGATCGAAACGACAGCCCACGCGTAGGCGCTGCGCTTACTGATCCTGCCTTGTTGCATCGGAGCACATCCAGTGGGATTGCGCTCCCTCGCATGGGTTTACGGTGCCGTCAGCTCCATAGGCGACGGCCGGCAGAGGAGTTCCTGTCTGCTGTTGTCACGGATGGTTTTCGGCCCGGGAACGGAAAACTGAAGGGAATTGCATTCGGACCGCCACCCCGGGCGATTACCGCCCGGGGTGTTTGAAGCGCGGTCAGCCGACCCCGTGAATGGTGGTCGGAAAAGCAATGGGCATCACACTCGAGAAGTGCGGGACATCGGCGACGAGCGTCGGGCCATGCTGCTTGCCGGCCGCGTCGAAGGCCTTCTGGTCGTTGATGTAGATATTCACCGAGCCGATGTAGGGAGCCGGGCCCCCTGTCTGGCCGGTCGCGCCTTTGCGTAGTTCGAAGCGCTTGATGGCATCCTTTCCATACAGTTTCATGATCAAGGGCATGTGGTGTGCCTTGTAGTATTCGACATCCCATCGCACCCCATCACTGTTCGGATAGACAATGGTGAGGCAGGTGTCACCGACTTTCATCGCACTCGCCGGCTCACCCATCATGCCGTGCACCTCGTCGAACTGAATGGTCGGCTGCGAGTTGGTGAAATGGGGTACGTCAGCCACCAGCGCCGGACCGTGCTTGGCGTTGTCCGCATTGAACGCCGCGAAATCCGCGATCCAGATGTTGACGGCGGCCGAGAATTTCGGCGGCGGCGCACCCGCGGGCGGCGGTGTCGCGGGCGCCGGCATTGGCGGCACGGTGCGTAATTCGAAGCGCTTAATGGAGCTTCCGTACAGGCTCATGATCAGCTTCAGGTGATGGTCCCGGTAATAGTCCGGATCGAACTTGATGCCATCGCCAGCCGGATAAAGAATCGTCATGGCATGCACGTCTTTGGCACTCTCCTCGGCCCGCGCGCCTTTCGGTAAGGCCGCCCCAAACGCCCCGGCCAACACCCCAAGGGTCACGGCCGAGCCCGCGCTCTTTAGCACGGCCCGTCGACTATGGAATTCAGACATGATCAGTACCCCCTCTCGTTGTTGAGGGGATTCTAGCCTGATGTTCCCGGCAGCCGCAGTACACCGGCGGCCGG
>JAQGOE010000009.1 GCA_028293725.1 Gammaproteobacteria bacterium
GGTCCATGGTGCGCACCTATCGGTGGCGGCCGGACATGACCGACTTTGTCGAATATAACTGCGAGTATCAGGTCGGCACGTCAGCAGGTGTCAGCCGGTACGGGCTGACACCCGAGCCGCCCGCAAATACTGAATAGTTCGGACAACCAGCAATGATCGCAGGAGAGGGCTGCCGTGCTGCCAGGCGGTCCTCTCGAGATGAGGAAACTATGGTAATCAACGTACGATATCGGTTGACGGACATTTTGCGCGCCGCTACCGGCGCTAGCGGGGCGCTCCCGGTGCTCATGCTGCTCACGGTGGGTGCGCCAGCACTAGCCCAAGCTCCGCCTCCGGGTGGTCCGGCGAGCGGTGTCGGAACAGCCATCTCCACCGAGCCGAAGTTGTTCTCAGCCTTGCCTCCGCCACCACCCGATGCACCGGCACCCAGCGCGGATCCTCGCGATTTCGAGGGGATCTGGGCGGCTCCGCCGCCATTCCCGCGGCCGCAAAAAATGCCCAAACTCACGCCAAGTGCGTTGCAGAAGCAGCAACAACTCTTCAAGCTGCAATCGGAGGGTAAGCCGGTCGCCAGCAATGCGGGCCATTGCCGTCCGATGGACAACGTGACTATCGGCTGGGACCTCTTCCCGGCGGAGATCATCCAGTCCCCACGCAAGATCGTGGTGTTGGAGGAAGAAGGCCGCGGACGGTGGGCAATCCACATGAAGCGCGGTCACCCGAATCACCTGAAACCGAGCTATTGGGGAGACTCTGTCGGACACTGGGAGGGTGACACGTTGGTGGTGGACACCATCGGTTTCAGCGGCGAGCAAGACAACACGACCTCGGCGACGCATCGCATCAGCCGGATACACAAGATCGACGGCGGTCGTCAGCTGGAAATGACGGTCACGACCATCGACCCCAACACTTACCTCGAGCCGGCGACCGGTGAGTTCGTCTCCGAGTGGCACCCGGAGCTGCAGCTGCTCGAGTTCCAGTGCGAAGAGAATCCAACCGGGGCTCTCGAGGGTCTGACCGCGCAGTGACGTCACGGCCCTTGCCGGCATGAGCAAAAAACTCTACAACGTGTGGACACCACAGCCAGCGGAGCGCAGAGCATGTCGCGACCAGTAGTGATCACGTGTGCCATTACGGGCGGTGCCGATACGGTTGGAAAGCATCCCGGCATCCCGGTGACGCCACAGCAGATCGCGCAGTCGGCGCTCGAAGCCGCTGCGGCGGGGGCAGCGATCGTACACATCCACGTGCGGGATCCGAGTACGGGGCGTGCAGCTCTGGAACCGGAGCTGTTTCGTGAAGTATTCGAGCGCATTCGGGAGCGCGACAGCGAAGTCCTCATCAATCTGACTACGGGTGAGGGCGGGTTGGTGCGCTTGAACGAGACTAGCGCGGCCGCGACGGATTTCAATACACGCGTCGTGGACCCTGCGGTCCGGGTGGCTCATGTAACGCAGTTGCGCCCGGATATGTGTAGTCTCGATATGGGATCGCTCAATTTTGGCGACGACCTGTTCATTAACACCACCTCGGATATCGTCAGAATCGCCACTATGGCCCGCAGCGTCGCGGTATGTGTGGAGCTCGAAGTCTTCGACACCGGTCATATTCGCTTCGCACATCACCTGATCGAGAAAGGCAAGTTGGCATCGCCACCGGTGTTTCAGTTGTGTCTAGGCATTCCCTGGGCCGCACCGGCAACGGTTGAAACGATGCTTCACATGCGCAGCTTGTTACCCAAAGACGCGATCTGGGGCGCGTTCGGCATTGGTCCGGCGCAGTTCCCGATGCTCGCATCCGCCGTGCTCCTGGGTGGCAATGTGCGTGTCGGCCTGGAAGACAACCTATACCTGGAGAAGGGTGTGCTCGCACCCTCGAATGCCGCGCTGGTTGAGCGGGGAGTGCGGATTGTCGAGTCCTTGGGCGCCCGGGTGGCCAGCAAGCGCGAGGCTCGGGAGATCATCGGCATTGCCGCTCCCGCGTGAGGACAACCTATGTGTGATGACAGCGACTTTGATCGGATGAGGGACTATTTCCGGCGGACGCAGCTGTCGAGGCGACAATTCGGTGCGTTATCGGTCGGCGCCGCGCTGGGATCTGTCGTGCCTGCGATCGCGGACGCCCGGGAGTTGCAGGTCTCGGAGGTCGACATACCGACACCCGACGGAACTTGCGACGCTTATTTTGCGCATCCAGCCAAGGGGACCTGGCCGGCAGTGTTGGTGTGGCCGGACATCATGGGACTGCGTCCGGCGTTCAAACAGATGGCGCAGCGGCTTGCTCAGTCCGGCTTCGCGGTCCTCGTTGTCAATCCGTTTTATCGCATGAGGAGGGCACCGACTTCGCCTGAGCATCCTGATCTCGACGACCCGGCGACGCGAGCGGCGGTGATGGGCATGGCGGCGGGGCTGACCGCGCAGACAGCGGCTACCGACGCGAACGCCCTTGTCCCATGGCTCGACAATCAAGTGGCGGTCAATAAACAACGACGGATGGCTAGCGCCGGCTACTGCTTTGGAGGGCCCTACACACTGCGCACGGCGGCCGCCTTTCCTGACCGCGTCAGAGCCATCGCGAGCTTTCACGGTGCTCCCATGGTGACTGACAAGGCTGACAGCGCACACCTGTTGATTCAAAAAATCAACGTGCACGCGCTGATCGCCATTGCCGAAAGCGATGACAAGCAACAGCCGGGCGTCAAGACCGTGCTGCGCGAGGCTTTCGACCGAGCCCATTTGCCGGCTGAGATCGAGGTCTACGCGGGAGCGCTCCATGGTTGGTGCCCGCCTGATTCACGGGCCTACAACCATGAGCAGGCGGAGAAGGCCTGGGCGCGGCAGCTCGCGGTGTTCAAGCAAGGGCTGGCCTGAACGGGACGCGCGCCCAGTGCGCCGCCTTGCAGAACGCCGGCGCCTTGAACGAAGAGCGGCAGCGGGTCGCAATGCAGGACGGCACGTCCGGGTTGTGCGCGTGCCTCGATGAGCGTGAGATTCAAGGCGCATGCGAGGGGGTTCGTCGTGATCGAAATGGGGGATTGCGTGCCGCTCCGCAGGAACTCGCGTACCAACTCCCGATCCGGATTCATGCCTCACCTGGAGGGATGCGAGCAAACCACCTTCTCGGCAGCCTTACCGTCCTTGACCGGACGCACGCAGGTGGGTTTGAACCAGTCGTTATCGTACGTCAGCTTATCGAAGTCGTCCTGGCGCGGGTTTTCGGCGCAATCGTAATCGCGCAACCGCTCGCCGGGGACGAGATGCCAGGTACGAGTCTTGGTAAACGGCCGCGTGTAATACTCGGGATCAGTGAAAGTGATTTCGTCGGTCAGCGTGCGGCCGTCCTCGCTCTTGGTCAGTCGCTCGACCAGATGCAGCTGGGTACCATGCGGCGTGCCGATCTCATCCAGCAGGCCTTTGCCGTTGTAGCCGAGGGTATCGATCACCAGAGTATTGCCATCCCAGTGGCCGACTGAGTCACCGGTGTAGCTTTGTTTCAAGTCCGTGGGATGCGGTTGGTTCAGGTAAACGTGCCGAACCTCGCGGTCATCCTCGAAGAGGAGGGCGACTTCCTGCGGCGATTCGATGACCAGCATTGCACCCTTCTGAGCGGTAAATCCCTGCACGCCCGTGGGCCGGCAAGTCAGATGCGGACTCGCACGGTCCCGACCCGCCTTGAACATTTCCAGCCGCTCAGCGGTCAGGTCTTGCGTCGCGGGCTTGTAAGGCAAGTCGACACCGATGACGAACATCTGGTTGGTCTGCGTATCCCCGATCGTGGATTGCCAATCGCGCCAGGTACCCGAGAAGTCCCGAGCATCATTCCCGGGTCTTTGAGCCGCCTGCGCGTTGGCTGTGAGCACGAGTCCAAGGATGATCGGGAGGAGTCGCTCGCGGTTCATGTTAAAGACCATATTGCTACTCCTTCACCGCGGGCTCACCCGCCTTGATGCGGTCGAGGCAGACATCTTCATGAATGCGTGCACCCGGCTTGCGGTAATAGGTCACGACCGTCTCCCAAGGACGTGTGAATGTCGCGGAATCCTCGAAGCGGATGCGGTCCTCGAGCACATCCGGACTGCTGAGCCGAAATGTCTCGATGAGCTTGAGTGCATCACTGTGCGGCATACCTGCGCTGTCGAGCAGGGCGGTGTCGACCAGGTGGTCGGTCTTTACCACCAGCTCATCACCGACCCACTCGCCGCGCGATAAGCCAACCGCTCCAGGTGTCATCACGTTCTCTATAGGTGGCAAACCGGAGATGCTGGTGTGCTGCGTCGGCGCCGGGCGAGCCTGTTGGGGGACGGTTGGCGCAAGCCCCCCTTTCAGATAGACCACGCGTGCCCACCAGTTCCATTCGTGCATGAATGCGATGTGGCGCGGCCCGACCAGGATCTCGAACGGGTAATTGATGAACATCAGCCTGGGCATGCCCATCGAGGCACACCAGGTCGCGCTATCGAAGGAGGTGTCACCCTGCTTCCTCGCCGCGGCACGGTCGTGGTAAACCCGGGCCGCTGCCGTCTGCAACGGCGGCTCCTCCCCCGTTGTCGTGCGGACCGCGAATATGGGGGATTCGATCTGCCAAACTCCCGCGAACGACTCGTGAGATGCGGCAGAACCGCCGGCTTCGACAGCGCCGCCCAGCTGAGTCGCCAGTGCGAGCAGACCGCCGATCACGCATCGGGTTCCCAATCGTACCATCATGCCTGCCTCGCTCATGGCTGCTTGGGAGTTGCGCGCTGGAGGCTGGGCAAGGTCGGCACCAGATCGGGAGTGCCCGCTTTGTCAGTCTTCACATTGGCTGCCGCGCCACGCAGTATCTTGCCGTTTTGCAGGGTAATCGTCCGTAGTGTGCCGGCTCGGGTGCCGTCCCGCATGGGAGACAGTACGACGGTTACCTTGTCGCCCGCCTTCACGCTGTCCTTGCTCCAGCCCAGACGCGTGCTCAGAGACGGTGTGCCGCTTTCTATGGACCACTCCTGTTGCTGGCCGTCGGCGCCGGCTATCAACAACTGAATATAACAGTGTGGATTCGACCACTGAAATTCGCGCACGACTCCGTTGAGCGTCGTCGTCTTCGTATAGTCGTACGCGGCGGTCGAGTGGTGCGCCAGCGCCGCACCGCTCCAACAGAGCGCCGTCCAAGCCATTAGCCAACTGCGTCGCACCCAACTCATGTTGCCCCCAAAAATTGCAGCACTCATTTAAGCGCAAGCACTCGCCGCAGGCGTATTCAATTTTTGGGTAGCAAGGCAGCAATCTCTAGGCCCCTCGGGTTCGGGTGGTCTGGCAACATGGCCTCTCGCCAGATTCTCCGGAGCGTGCTTTGACCGATCTACGCCTTGGACATATCGGCATCTTCGTGCGCGATCTGAGTCAGATGGTGGCCTTCTATCAGAGGGTGTTCGGGTTCGTCATCACGGACGCTGACTTCGATGGCGA
>JAQGOE010000010.1 GCA_028293725.1 Gammaproteobacteria bacterium
CAATTTCACCGTTACGGTGTTTCACGAGGTCGATCTCAGCCAGCCCTTTCTTGGTGGTCTGGCGATCGTAGACTTCCTCGCGGTAAATCAACAGGATCATGTCTGCGTCCTGCTCGATCGCACCCGAATTATGACTAACAATACCATCGGCCAACCAACATGACGTGTCAGGTACTGTCAGATCAAACACATCTTCTTCCCCGACCAACTCAACAGTCAGAATCCTATCCCAGAAGATGTCACTTACCGCAAGCTCCCTCAATTTCTCATCATCCAACACCCGCGCGTACTCCGCCATCAGCGAGCGCGACGGAGCATGCTCAAAGCTCACATTTGCCTGACCAAGCGCAACGGCCATACGCCGCCGGGAAATCCCGTGATGCCCCATCAGGAAACGTACCCTGTGAAGCATCTCTTCGGGAATCGTATCGACATTCGGATTCGCCCTTACGCCCGCCAACGCCGCCAGCAAAGACTGCGCAGGGCCCACTCTTGGACCAAAGCTACCAACAGTGTTCAGAAACAACATCTGCGACTCGACGCCCCGTACCCAGACCATGTACACGGGACCCTTGTAGCCGGACGTCACCGTCTGAATTCGCGCGACGATGCCGAGGCGCAGCAAGAGTGCCGCAACATCATCCGCGAGCCCACGACTGCACGTTGAAAAGTGCACGCCGTGACTGCCGCGCTGACCCGGCTTGCGGACCGAAATCGTGCCGTCCGTCGCCCATAGATGTCGCAGGAAAAGTTGAATCTGTTCGTTCGAGAGCCGAAAAACCATTTCGGGAACTCGTTTCTGCGCCGATCGCTGGCCGTAAACTCCGAGCTCGCGCAGCCAGCGATTGACGCCCGCCGGCTTCCACCGATTGCCATTCCCGGACAGGAGGAGTTGATGCCAGTTCCCACGACCGGCATACCGCGTCACTTTCATCCCAAATTCGTTTTCGGCCGCCCGCCGCACGACCTCGCTGCACGCTTCCGAGCCGGTCGTGTAGCGCATGGGCTGGTGTTTCGGATAGCTACCATCCCCAATGAGATGCGCCAGCAGGGCGACGCGCTCGTCCGGCCACTTTTCGGCATCTTTCGGTTCCGGCAGCCCGCGCGCCAACGCGAGTCGGTCGCCCGAACGCAAGTCGCTGACTTCCTGCCAACCGAAGGAACAGTACAATCGGTGCTTACCCGTTGCACGTATCCTGCGCCCACTTGCCAGTGTCAGCTCATAGACTGGCTTGGTACCCACTCGCCAGACCAGGTCGGATTTCGCATGGACGATCTTGCCGTCCTGTGCCATTGAAAGAACCTCGGGCGTCTGCCCAACGAGATCCTGGATCGGCACGCGGCGCCCATCGGATAGACATACTAACGTGTCACCCGTTACGCACTCGCGCAAATCCGACATAACAGGCTTCTTGTTTTCCCGCTGTTCAACACCGCGATTCAACTGCGACAGCGCGATGACAGGGCAACTCAACTCCTTGGCGAGCACCTTCAGGCCGCGGGAGATTTCCGAGATCTCGGTGGCCCGGTTTTCCTTGTTACCCGGCACCTGCATGAGCTGCAGGTAATCGACCACGATGAGATCGAGACCGTGCTCACGCTTGACGCGACGGGCACGTGCGCGCAACTCCGTGGGTGAAAGCGCAGGAGTCTCATCCACGAAAATCTTGGCTTCCGACAACTGACTGGTGGCACTCGTGATGCGGACCCAGTCATCATCGGTAATCCGGCCGCCGCGCAGGTTCTGCAGGGGCACGCCTCCAATGGAGGACAGCATGCGGGTGATCACCTGCTCCGAGGGCATTTCCATACTGAAGATGACCACCGAGGCGCGCTTCGTGGCCGCACGGAGCGCTGCGTACTCCGCCATGTTGACTGCCAGAGTCGTTTTTCCCATGGAGGGACGACCCGCAACAATGACGAGGTCACCCGGCCGCAGGCCGCCCGTCATCTTGTCGAAGTCAGTAAAGCCCGTGGGCAGCCCACGCAAACTGTCGGGGTTCGAATACGCCTCGTCGATCTGATCGATGACACCCGGCAGGAGCGTACGGACCGCAGTAGCACCCTGGCGTCCGCGGGAACCGCCTTCCGCTATTGCGAATACCCGCGCCTCCGCCTCGTCGACGAGTTCGCGCGCGGTCCGCCCGTCGTTGTTGAATACCGCAGACGCGATTTCGGTGCCGGCGTGGATTAGCTGCCGCAGAAGCGAGCGCTCACGCACGATGTCTGCGTACGCTCGAACGTTAGCCGCGGTTGGAGTGTCCCGTACAACGGAACTCAGGTAAGCGAGACCGCCAGCCTCATCGAGCTTGCCATTGCGCTCGAGTTGCTCCGAAACGGTAACGACGTCGCAGGGTTTGCCAGTACCGGCGAGAACGCCGATAGCTTCGAAAATCTGCTGGTGATCGGGACGGTAGAAATCTTCCTGCTTGACGACGTCCGCCACGTTGTCCCACGCGGCGGCATCGAGGAGCAGACCGCCAATGACGGCCTGCTCCGCTTCGATCGAATGCGGTGGTACCGGCGCGTCTGCGGCCGCGAAGGAATCGCGACGCGCTTTGGCGGGACCGGCCACCGTTTTCTTACTCTTCCGCGACGATCAACACCGTCAACGGCACATCGATGTCGGCATGCAGGTGCAATCCGACAATGTGCTCGCCAACCGTACGCAGGGGGCCGTTCGGCATGCGCACTTCACTACGCTCGACCTTGAAGCCGGTCTTTGTGGCCGCCTCAGCGATGTCGCTCGTGCCGATCGAACCGAAGAGCTTGCCTTCGGTACCCGCCTTCGCGGTGATGCTGAGCTTGAAGTCCTTCATCGCAGCCGCCCGCTCTTCAGCGCCAGACAGGTGCTCGCGAGCGAGCTTCTCGAGCTCCTCGCGACGGGCTTCGAAGCGCTTGACGTTGTCAGGCGTCGCAACCGTCGCCTTGCCTCCGGGCAGGAGGTAGTTCCGGCCGTAGCCAGAACGCACTTTTACACGGTCACCGATGTTGCCTAGGTTGGCGACCTTCTGAAGCAGAATAACGTCCATTGCAGTAGGCCTCAGTGCTGATCGGTGTACGGCAGCAGGGCCAGGAAGCGCGCCCGCTTGATCGCTACCGCGAGCTGACGCTGATAGAACGACTTCGTACCCGTGATGCGACTCGGAACGATCTTGCCCGTCTCAGTGACGTAGCCCTTCAACGTGGCGAGATCTTTGTAGTCAATGTACTTCACACCCTCGGCGGTGAAGCGACAAAACTTCTTACGGCGGGAGAATCGGCTGCCGCCACCGGCACCACCAGCGCCTCCACCACCACGGCGGTCATCACCGCCACCGGCGCCGCCGCCACCATCGCGACTACCGCCACCACTGCGGCCACCGCCGCCATCTTTATTAAAAGCCATTGCTCTATCCTCGCGCCCTTAGGCGCCTTCTCCGACCGGGCTGTCCTCGTCATCCGAGGCAGCAACAGCATCCTCACGCGGACGGCGCCGAGGTGGGCCATCGTCATCGTCGCCATCGTCACGCGAACGATCACGGCGGCGACCGTCACCTTCCTCATCGGCAGCTTTCGCCATCGGCGAGGGCTCGGTTACGGCGGCGTCCATGTTGACGACCAGGTGACGCAGGACCGCGTCGCTGAAGCGGAAAGCGCCAGTCAGCTCATCGAGCACTTTCTGATCGCACTCGATGTTCATCAGAACATAGTGCGCCTTGTGGACCTTCGAGATGGGATAAGTGAGCTGGCGACGACCCCAGTCCTCCATCCGATGCACGCGGCCTTCGCCGGCGGCAATGATGCCCTTATAGCGCTCGATCATCGCGGGCACTTGCTCGCTCTGATCGGGATGGACCAGGAAAACGATCTCGTAATGCCTCATGGTTCCTCCTTACGGATTATGAGCCGCCCGTCGCGAGGCGCTGCGGGGTGCGGCAAGGAGCACCGTGCCGGCAGCCATAAAGGCTGGTCGGTCACGGCCCTTCAAAAAGGGTCGCGAATGGTACTCAAAGGGGGGCGGGAGTGCAATGGTGAGGTAAACGCCGGCGCCGGCGGATCAAGGGGTTACGGGATCGCTTTACCTCGCCGTACGAGGCGGTGCGTCCCCCGGCCGGCTGGCCTTCCCCGTCATCCTCTGGCGCACGGACTCATACAGCAGCATTCCGGCCGCAACCGAGACGTTAAGGCTCTCCACGGCGCCCAGCTGCGGCAGCCGGACCATCCAATCGCACGTCTGCCGCGTGAGGTGCCTTAGCCCCGTCCCCTCGGCGCCGAGCGCCAGCACGATCCCGCCGGTGAGATCGATCTCGTGGGCCTGCCTCGCCCCTTCCGCGTCAGCGCCCACTACCCACAAGCCCGCTTCCTGAAGCATTTTCAGGGTACGTACCAGATTCGTGACCGCAACGACGGGAGTCGTCTCCGCGGCACCGGTCGCGACCTTACGGACGGTCGGGGTGACCTGCACGGCCCGATCCTTGGGGACGATGACCGCGATCGCACCACACGCATCCGCGGTGCGCAGACAGGCGCCGAGGTTATGGGGATCCTGCACTCCGTCCAGCGCCAATATCAGCGGGTTAGTCGCGTGCTCGAGAGCGAGGAACAGCTCGTCCTCCGTCCACGGCGGCATCGAAGTGATGTCGGCGACAACGCCTTGATGAGCTACGTCACCCAGCTCCTGCTTGAGCACGTGGGCGTCAACACGCTGGATCGGCCGATTGTGACGCCGCGCGAGTTCGTCGATCTCTCGCACACGCGGATCATCTCGTCGCTCCGCCAACCGCACCGTAATCACACGCTCCGGATGACGCTCCAACATCACGCGTACAGCGTGCAGACCATAGATGGTCTCAGTTCCTTTCACTTCCTCTCGACCCTTCATAGTACAAACGTACCCAGCACTCAAACGTCTTCCGCTAGCTCAAGATCAATGAGCCCTTCAATCGGATTCACAGCGGTAACGACGACTCGGATCTGCGTACCGGCACGCAAGCGTCGACCCGTCCGGCGCCCTACCCACGCCAAACCGTCGTCCTCCATCTCGTACTGATCGTCACGCAAAGCATCGAGGTGCAGGAGACCATCCACCGAGACGTCAAGGATCTGCACGAAGCATCCAAACTCCACCACAGTCGTAATGAGGCCATGGAACGTCTGGCCAATGCGCTCTCGCAAATATGTGCACTTAAGGAACGTATTGACGTAGCGATCGGCCTCATCCGCTCGCTTCTCGAGCTTCGAGGTAGCTTCGCCCAGGGCGGCCAGCGCGTCCCCGTCGTACTTCACCCCGCTGCCACCAGGTGCTTCGATCAGCGCCTTCAAGGTGCGGTGAACGACGAGGTCCGGATAGCGCCGAATGGGAGACGTGAAGTGGGCGTATTGAGTCAGCGCGAGCCCAAAGTGGCCGATGTTAGTCTGTTGGTACACGGCCTGCGGCATCGAGCGAACGACCAGCGACTCAACGAACGGCCGCTCTGGCGAGTTCCCGAGACGTTTGGTGATCGCTTGCAGATCGCGCGTGGAAACAGTCTCGGGTATCTGCGCTTCAATGCCGAGCGACGTGAGCGTCGACAGCAGCTTGTCGAGTTTTTGCTCGTCGGGTTTGCCGTGAACGCGGTAGAGCGTCGGCGTGTGGGTTTTCTCGAGCTCATGAGCCACGGCGACGTTGGCCATGATCATGCATTCTTCGATGAGTCTGTGAGCGTCGTTTCGAGCTCGCAGCTCGATAGCGCGGACGCGCTCGGCGGAGTCGATTACGAACTCAGCTTCCGCAGCATCGAAGTCCAACGCGCCGCGCTTGGCACGTGCCTTATAGAGAGCATGGTAGACGTCGACCAGCACCGTGAGCTTTTCCAGGAGCGGGCCTAACTGCGTGCGAGCTGCCGGCGTGCCTTTGAATAGAGCGTCATAGGCCAGCGTGTAAGTAAGACGCGCAGCCGAACGCATCACGGCGGGGTAAAACGTCGCCGACTTCAGTACGCCGTACTTATTGATCACCATATCCGCGGCGAAACACAGCCGATCGACGTGCGGCGCCAACGAGCAGAGCTTGTCTGAGAGCGCAAACGGAAGCATCGGGATCACGCGCGTCGGGAAATACACGGAGGTGCCCCGTTCTTTGGCCTCCGTATCCACGGCCGTGCCCGGCCTTACGTAGTGACTCACGTCCGCGATCGCCACAATCAAGCGGAAGCCGCTCGGATGAGGCTCCGCGTAGACCGCGTCATCGAAATCCTTCGCATCGTCGCCGTCGATGGTAACGAGCGGCAGCTCACGAAGGTCGATGCGCGAGTTCGCTTCCAGCGGATCGACCTCTTCACCCCAAGACTTCGCCTCACGCAATGCGTTTACAGAAAACTCGTGGGGCAAATCGAAGCGCGCAATGGCGGCCGCCGTGGCGAGCTCGACCGGACGATCCGGATCGAGACGCTTCTCCACGCGTGCTTGCGCTGGCTGCGATTCGCTGGCGTGACGAGTGATGCGCGCGATGACCCAGTCACCACTGCGCACACCTTCCATATCTGTGTGCGTCAAAGAACACCGTAGCTGCAGACGGCGATCCGCCGCCGTAACCCACGCGCTCCGGCCCTGAATTTCGACGGTTCCCAGGAAGGCGTTCACCCCCCGACCCACCACCTGCTCAACGGCACCCGACCAGCGGTCGCTCGCATCACGCGAGAGCCTCACGCGGAGGCGGTCACCATGCATGACACCGCGCATTTCCGGGGGAGGAATAAAGACGCTGTCTTTGAGGCCTTCGACGCGAAGGAAGCC
>JAQGOE010000025.1 GCA_028293725.1 Gammaproteobacteria bacterium
ACAACTTGCGCAAATTTCCGACATCCCCGCGCGCCACGAGCCAGATCAGACAGAGCACACACGCCCAGGCGACGCGATGAGCGATGATCTGCATCGACGGAACGTGGTAGATGGGCTTGAGGTAGAACGGGAAAGCGCCCCAGATGACGAAGGATGCGAGGGCGGCTAACAAGCCCTCAGCGAAAGTGGTCCGCTTTCCGGTGCCCGTCGGGATCGCCGTGGACGCCGAGTCGGCAGTCGCGTCGCCTGCGTTGAGGGCGCCGTCAGCGGAGTACGCGGGGTCGGCTATTCGGCCCGCACCGGCTTGGCCACCGGCAGGCCTGTGCACACTCTCGGGCATGCTCTAGCCGATGTCCTCGAGGCGAACGGTGTCCACGAAGAGCGCGGCAAGCCGCTCCAGCCCACGCGCGTCGCCGTCGTTGAAGCGACCAACGCTCGGACTATCGAGATCCAATACGCCCAACAGCTTGTCACCTGCGATCAGTGGGATTACGACCTCCGACTGCGAGGCGGCATCACACGCAATGTGGCCGGGGAAAGCGTGTACGTCCTGAACAACGATCGTCCGTCGCTCGAGTGCAGCCGTACCGCAGACCCCTTTCCCCAGGGCAATACGCACGCACGCCGGCTTTCCCTGGAAGGGTCCTACGACGAGCTCGCCATCCTTCAGGAAGTAAAACCCCGCCCAGTTGAGATCGGGCAAGGCGTCGAAGATCAGCGCGGTCGTGTTCGCGGCGTTGGCCACGAAGTCGCTCTCCCCACTGAGCAGCCCGGCGAGCTCTTCCGCCAGGTGGGCGTAATCGCCCGGTTGGTCGCGAAAGTCGTAGCGTTTCCCCGTGAAGCTCATGGGGGCTATTTTCGCCGAATCGACGCTCGGGCGCCTCCCTCTTTCGACGGGCTGAGGCGCCCGTCGGCGGCCCGGAGGCTCCAACGAGGGCTAGAAGTTGAGTCCCAGGCCCAGATCGAAGCGCGTAAAGCCGTTATTGATCATGAAATGCTGGTAGTCGAGTTTCAGAACCACGTGCGGGGTGGCGTAGAGGTTCGCGCCAATCGTCCAGACACGATCCTGATTGCGGGGCCACAAGCCGTAGTCGCCCGGGGCGCCGGTGAGCGGAATCTGTCCCGTGGGTATCACAGGACCGGGTGTTCCCTCATAACTCGCTCCCATGTTGTACACCTCCCACCGCGCGAACGGTGACACCCGATACTCGCCGTGCTGCCAGACATCGTAGGCGCCTTGGACGTAGTAACCATAGAACGACGACGGGATGGGATTCGGCGAGCCCGGATTCGAGGCGTTGGTGCCGGCTAGATTACTGATAGTGCCGCGGGCGTAGAGTGCCGAGAGGTCAAATCGATCAGGCGTCCAACGCACGTGGCCTTCCCACAAGGTCACCCGCTGGCTGCCGGCAATGGGCGCGTTCGGAGGAGCCGGGACTGAGGCAGCCTTGCCCGTGCTGACTGCACCGCCCACCGTCAAACCGGGCACGCCGAAGTAGCTAAGCGCGACGTATTGGGATAAATCGTGCGCGTTTGCGAGCGCGAGCTCCTGATGGGTTGACTGCAGCGGCGCCGAGCCGTTGTCCTCGAGCTCCAGCGCCGTCGTGTACTGCGGGAATTCGGGCGCGAAGTCCCACTTCGACAGGTCGAAGCCGGTCGTGAGTCCGGCGTTCCAACCAAACCCCGACTGCGTGTCGCCGTGGAAGTTGAAGCCGCCCTCGCGCCAGGTGCTGGGGATGATCAGCGTCTCCACGAAGTTACGTTGCACACCGTAGAAGTTGGTGGGCTCGTGATGCTCGTTGAGCAAACCGAACGGCATGAGGAACAAGCCGCCGCGCACCGTCACCGCATCGTTGATCCGGCGGTCGACGTAGAACTGCTCGACTTCGAACTCGCCGGGATCGCTGGAGGAAGCCACGGCATGCTCGACTTCGTATTCGGAGTTGAATTCGGTGCGGCTGTCGAACGAGTAGCCGATTCCGAAGACGGCGCGCGCCAGGTCGGCCTGGGCGCGGTTGCGGTCGTGGACGGGGTCGGTGTAGTAGATCTCACCGTAGCCCCAGAGCTTCACGTTCTGGGCAAAGGTCGCGAGCGAGGACATCGCACCTGGTGTCGCGGATGGGGTGGCGGAGGTTGCGTCGGGCAGGGCGGAGTTGGATGCGACCGCGCCGCCAGCGGGCAACGGACCCTGCGCGCCCGGGGTCGGAGTCGCCGCCACTTGGCCGGGAACGACGCCCGGCTGCGCTCCCGCGCCCCGAGCCCCCGGCGTCTGTGCCACTGCGCCTCCGGCCGCGCCTTGCGGGCCCGCCCCTTGTACCTGCGCATTCAACTTCGCCTGCGCCGCCGCCTGCTGGGCCAACTGCGCCTGTTGCTGTTGAATCTCGCGGTCGATCAGCTTCTGATGCTCCAACAGCGCGCGGTTCTGCTCCGCCAGCTCACGCAACTGCGCCTGCACTGCTTTGAGCTGCTTTTGCAGCGCCTTGACCTCCGAGGTGTCACCGCTCGCAGCGCCAGCCACCGGCGCCGGCGCGGACGGCGACGCTGGCGCAGCCGGATCGGCCGCCGCGGCCACCTCACTCGCCCCCAACGCACACCCAAGCAGCAACGCCGCTCGAATCTTCCGGCCAGTCGTCATGGAGTTAGCATTCGCTTCGCGATTCATGGATCAGGTTCCTGAGGTTTGGGCGGCCGCGGGGGTTGCCGCTGTGGGCTGGCATTGAGCCGGTACGTTGTAAGCCGAGGGAGTCGCCGGGTCGTAGCCATCGGTCAATGTGCAAAGGAAGGCCACGACGGCATCGATCTCCGACGCAGTAAGCGTCGGTGCCTGCCCTCCTTCGAAGGTGGGCGGCGTATACGGCACCTCGGCGATGTTGACGTTCGCGTCGAAGTCCACTGGGAGGTCGTTGTACTGCAGGAGATCGGGTGTTCCGTCGGCGTTGATATAGAAAGTGCCCAACGGGAAATAGGGATTTCCGTTCGGGCCGGCGTCGACCGGCGCCGGGTTGTTGCCGGTGTTGTTATTGATGTCACGCGTGACATACCACTCCACGACCTCGTGAATCGTCTTGAACACACCATTGTGGAAATAGGGCGAGGTGACCGCGACGTTGCGAAGCGACGGCACTTTGAACAAACCGCAGAGGGTTGTGATATCGAAGAAGAACGGCCGCGGATTCGGATCGGTGCTGGCCGTCTGGAACGGACCGCAGAGCCCCATGTCGTAGTAAGCGTACTCAGCGCCGGTCGGGACATTGCTCGGACCGGCCGGCATGTAAGACGCGAGAGACACACCGCTGATCGGGCTGACCGGAGTCACAGCGTTGGCCGGAATGTCCCAGTTGCGCGGCACCCCGATGTTGTCGTAGGTGAAGTCGGTAAACAGCGGATGCTCGCTGTAGCCCTGCCGCTGGCTCGGATGACAGGCGGTGCAGTTACCCTTGCCCGGGTTGTTGAACAGCGCGAGCCCCTGCAGCTCCTGTGCGGTCAGCTGCGCCTGCCCCTGCTGCCAATAGTCGAACTTGCTCGTAAAAGGATGGAAGTCAGCGTCTTCGGTCTCGTAGGCCGCGAGAGCGAGCCCCATGTCAGCTAGCGCAACTTGCGGATTGGCGAGCGCCTGCGCTCCGTACGCGGCGATGAATGCCTTGAGGGTGTCCGGTGAGTTCTGCAGTCGACTCACCACCTCGGTGGCATCCTGGTTCGCCATCTCGAACGGTGTGACGAAAGGCAGCTGTGCCTGTTGGTCCAACGAGCTCGCACGGCCATCGCGGAAGAAGCCGCCGGTCGGAGTGCCACCGTCGAGAAAGAACCCCGGCGTCAGGGACACATACAGCAACGACGGAGTGTTGCGGAAGCCCGGGATATCCATGTTCGGACCGCCGAGCGGCACCGGCAGGCCCTGATCGGTCGCCGGATCGGCGGTGAAGGCCCGTGCAGCCACGTGGCAGGTGGCACAGGACTGCTTCCCTGATGCCGACAGGCTCTTGTCGTTGAAGAGTGCCTTCCCGGCCGTAGCAGCTGCAGAGAGGTCCTCGCCGGACGGCGTCGTTGCAGACGAGCTCCCGCTATCGCCACCCCCGCCGCAACCTGCGATCCCTATGGCGCAGGCAATGACCACCCAACGGCCCCACAGGCGAAACCCCTTTTTCTTCAACAACATCGCCCACCCGTCGCGCCCGAGACCTGTCAGGCTTCGCCGGAGGCATACTAATGCGAATCATTCTTATTCGCAATCTCGTTACGTCGGGATCTCAACCCCCAACCGCGTAACCTTACGCGGCCAGCCCCGCGGCAACACCGAGCCGCGCTGGGCGCGCTCGCCGCGATAGGGTTTGAGCTCGCTCCACTCGAGGACCTTGGGCTTACTGTCGCCCGAGTAGATGAGCAGGTTGGCTTTGGGAGGCACAACCGCGACCGCGGTCATCAGCTCCTCGCGAGCCGCCGCCTTCTTCCCGGGAATGTCGTACAACTTGTTGCCCTTGCCGCGCGGCATCTCGGGCACTTCGCTCACGGGGAAAGCCAGCAATTTGCCCTCGCTGCTCACGACCACCACGAGCGATTCCGGTGAAGGCACCAGGGCCGGGGGCAGCGCCAGAGAGTTGTCCGGTACGTTGAGTACGGTCTTACCCGCACGTCGATCGGTAATGAGCTCTTTCAGGCGCACCGTGAAGCCGTAACCGGCGTCACTCGCCAACAGCCACATCTCTTCGGGCTCACCCATGATCACGCCGGCGAACTTCGCGCCGTCCGGCGGATTCAGGCGGGCAGACAGAGGCTCGCCCTGGCCGCGCGCGCTCGGCAACGAGTGGGCAGGAAGCGTGTAGCTGCGACCCGTGCTGTCGAGGAACACCGCCGGCTGCAGGCTACGACCCCGCGCCATCGCCAGATACTCATCGCCGCTCTTGTAGGAGAGCGTCAACGGGTCGATCTCATGTCCCTTCGCGGAGCGCACGAAGCCGCCCGTCGACAACACAACGGTCACCGGCTCGTTCGGAATTAGCGTGGTCTCGTCGATCGCCTGCGCGGCTTCACGCTCGACAATCTTCGTTCGCCGGGCGTCGCCGTACTTCTCGGCATCCTCGCGAATTTCGGTCGCAACGAGCTTCTTCAGCTTCGCCTTACTAGCCAGGATGCTCTCGAGCTTCTCACGCTCTTCGGCGAGCGCCTTCTGCTCGTCACGAATCTTCATCTCTTCGAGCTTCGCGAGATGACGCAGACGGGTGTTGAGGATTTCCTCCGTCTGCTCCTCGGAGAGCTTGAAGCGCTTCATGAGCACCGGCTTCGGCTCGTCCTCGCGACGGATGATGCGGATCACCTCGTCCAGGTTGAGGTACGCGATCAACATACCTTCGAGGATATGCAGGCGGCGCGAAACCTTGTCGAGGCGGTGCTGCAGGCGGCGAGTCACCGTCGTGATCCGGAATTCGAGCCATTCCGTCAGCAGGTCCTTGAGACCGAACACGCGCGGCCGGCCATCGAGGCCGATGATGTTGAGATTGACACGATAGTTCCGCTCGAGATCCGTCGTCGCGAACAGGTGGTTCATGACTTCCACCAGGTCGACGCGGTTCGTGCGGGGTACGATCACGAGTCGCACGGCGTGCTCGTGATCCGACTCGTCGCGCAGGTCCTCGACCATCGGGAGCTTCTTCGCGCGCATCTGCTCCGCGATCTGCTCCATCACCTTGGTCGGCGAGACTTGATGTGGGAACGCGGTAACGACGACATTGCCGTCTTCGATCTCGTACGTGGCGCGCGCCTTGAAACTACCGACGCCCTTGTCGTAAAACTCCTTCAAATCCGCACGCGGCGAGATGATCTCCGCGCCGGTCGGCAGATCGGGACCCTTGACGAACTTCATCAGGGACGCGGTCGTCTGCGCGGGATCCTCCAGCAACGCGATACAGGCATTGGCCACTTCCCGCAGATTGTGCGGCGGAATGTCGGTTGCCATGCCCACGGCGATGCCCGTCGTACCATTCAACAACAGGTTCGGCAGACGCGACGGCAGAATGATCGGCTCTTCCATCGTGCCGTCGAAGTTGGGCTGCCAATCCACCGTACCGTGCGCGAGCTCGGACAGCAGCACATCCGCATAGCGGGTGAGTTTCGACTCGGTGTAACGCATGGCCGCGAACGACTTCGGATCGTCCTGCGAGCCCCAGTTACCCTGCCCGTCGACGATCGGATAGCGATACGAGAACGGCTGTGCCATCAGCACCATGGCTTCGTAGCAGGCCGAGTCGCCGTGCGGATGGTACTTGCCGATGACGTCGCCAACCGTACGCGCGGACTTCTTGTGCTTGTTGGCAGCCCCCAGCGCCAGCTCGCTCATCGCATAGGTGATGCGCCGCTGTACCGGCTTCAGGCCGTCGCCGAGCGCCGGCAGCGCGCGGTCGAGAATGACGTACATCGAGTAATCGAGATAGGCCTTCTCGGTGAAGGTCCGCAGCGGTTGCTTCTCGACGCCCTCGAAATTGAGCTCTTGGTTATCCATGTTCGAATTCTTTTCTTAGACCTGGACTTCCGCGAGATTGCCCTTCTGCTCGAGCCATTCGCGGCGGTCGGAAGCACGCTTCTTGGCGAGCAGCATATCCATGAGTTGATCCGTGTCGTCCGCGGCTTCGATAGTGAGCTGCACCAGGCGACGGGTCTTCGGATCGATGGTGGTCTCGCGCAACTGCGACGGATTCATCTCGCCCAGGCCTTTGAAGCGTGTGACGGAGGGCTTGGTGCGCGAGTTTTCTTTTTCGATCTTCTTCAGGATCTGCTCGCGCTCCACGTCATCGAGAGCGTAGTGGACCTGCTTGCCGGCGTCGATGCGATACAGAGGTGGCATGGCAACGTAGATATGCCCGTTCGCGACCAACGGCCGGAAATGCCGCAGGAACAACGCACATAACAACGTAGCGATATGTTGTCCGTCGGAGTCTGCGTCCGCCAGAATGCAGACCTTGTAGTACCGCAACTGGCTCAGATCGGCCGAGCCGGGATCGACACCGAGCGCGACGCTGATGTTGTGCACTTCCTCCGACGAGCCGATTGAGCCGGATTCCACTTCCCAGGTGTTCAGGATCTTGCCGCGAAGCGGCATGATGGCCTGGAAGTCTTTCTCGCGCGCCTGCTTGGCGGAGCCGCCTGCCGAATCGCCCTCGACGAGGAACAACTCGGAGCGCTTCGGCTCCTGGCTCGAGCAATCGGCGAGTTTGCCCGGCAGCGCCGGACCGCCGGAAATACGCTTACGCACCACGCGCGCTGCGGCCTTCGCCCGCTCCTGCGCGTTGGTGATAGCGAACTGTGCAATGCGCTCGCCCGCGTCCGGATGCCGGTTGAGCCACAGCGCCATGGAGTCCTTCACGAACCCCTCGACCACCCCCGCGGCGTCACGCGAGGACAGGCGCTCCTTCATCTGGCCAGCGAACTGGGGCTCGCTGATCTTCAACGATAGGACGTAGTTGACCTTGTCCCAGACGTCTTCCGGCGCGAGTTTCACACCGCGCGGGATGAGATTGCGGTGTTCGCAGAAATCACGCACCGCCCCCGCCAGTCCGGAACGCAGGCCGTTGACGTGCGTGCCACCCTCGGTGGTCGGGATCAGATTGACGTAACTCTCACCAACGATGATTTCCGCATTCGGCGCCCACAGCAGCGCGTAACTCACCAGGTCGGTCTCACCTTCGTTCGCACCGACGATCGGCTCCGGCGGCAGTTTGTCCTTGTCGGTCACCTCTTCCATGAGATAAGCGCCGAGATCGCCGGTGTAGAACCACTCGTCCTTCTCGCCCGTCGCCTCGTTAGTGAACGTGATGCGCAGGCCCGGACACAACACCGCCTTGGCTTTCAAGGTGTGTTTGAGCGGTGGGACGGAGAACTTGTCTGAATCGAAGAACTTCGGATCCGGCCAGAAGCGCACGGTCGTGCCGGTGTTACGGGCGCCGACGCTGCCGACGACGCTCAGCTTCGAGTCAACTTTGCCGTCCTTGAAGGTGATCAGGTATTCCTTGCCACCGCGCCTGATGTGGGTCTCGAGTTTCTTCGAGAGCGCGTTGACGACCGACACACCGACGCCGTGCAAGCCGCCGGAGTGTTTGTAATTCTTGTCGGAGAATTTGCCGCCCGCGTGCAGGCGCGTGAGGATCAGCTCGACGCCGCTCACTTTCTCCTTCGGGTGGATGTCGACCGGCATGCCGCGCCCGTCGTCGGCCACCTCGAGCGAGCCATCCTTGTACAGGGTGACGTCGATCTGCTTGGCATGGCCATTGGTCGCCTCATCGACACTGTTGTCGATGACTTCGTGCGCGAGGTGATTGGGGCGCGACGTGTGGGTGTACATGCCCGGCCGGCGTCGCACGGGCTCGAGACCGCTCAGGACCTCGATGTCGGAAGCGTTATAGGACTGACTCATCCGGTTTGGGTTCGTTGGCCTGTGAGGGATGGGGGTGCGTTCCCCTGCGCTGTCAGACGCACGGGGCGCGAAATCTTACAGAATGTGGGAGCGCGGAAGCGAATCCTCGCACGCCGAAACGGCCCGATTCGCCGCAAGCGGCTGATTCTTCAGGATAAATCAGCGATCAAAGCCTGCCGTGTAGCGGCGCTTACAGCCTCTATGGCGTGCGGATAGTGTTCGTGATCGATCCCGACGGCGAGAGGCGACCCTCCGCGGAGGCTCGTGATCATCGGCTGTGTGAGCTCAAATCGCAGGAAATGGACCGACGAGGTCTTCTCGTCATTCTCCCGCTCCAGGTCCTCATCCGCGATCGCGAACACGCGCTCCTGCCCGCTCACCTGCACCCAGCAGCGATCCTCGACGCCCTTGAGCTTCGACAGCTCGGTGCGCCGCTCCTGCTCATCCGGAAATTCGATGAGCAGGGTAACTTTCCAGTTCGTGCCGTCGGGAATGAGGGGATTGTACGACCCGAGCTCTTCCTCGATGCCTTCCGGCTCGAAGATCCGCTCAACGCGGAGCATCTCCTGCACCTGGTACTGCACCGTCAGACGGTCCTCGAACAGCCACGTCGTATGGGGGCCGACCGCGAGCTGCCGCGCGCGTTTGTGCTCCAGTACCTTCGTACGAAACGCCGGACGCTCACGCGCATAGCGCTCGAGACTCAAAAGATCACTGACTGACAGCTTGTTCATGTCACAGTCCGTAGGCTATCCGTAACAACTTCAGGGGGTGCTCGGGCTCCTGCTCGGCCAGCTCCTTCAACCCGCTCTGGATCTGGTGACCCGCCATCGGGCAATCGCTCGTGTAATGCGCCGGCTTCGCATTCTCCACCCGCGTCATCACGGGCCGCCCGATTTTCATGGACGCGGCACGAAACCTTTTCTTTACGCCGTACGTGCCGTTATGTCCCGAGCAGCGTTCGATGACGTCCACCGTCGTCTCCGGAACCAACTTCAGAACGTCACGCGTCTTCAGTCCGATATTCTGCACACGCAGATGACACGGCACGTGATAGCTCACCTTGCCCAGAGAGGTCTTGAAGTCCGTCTTCAGCAGACCGGCGCGATGTCGCAACATGAGGTACTCGAACGGATCGAAAATCCGCTTCGCGATCAGCTGCACATCCAGGTCGTCGGGAAACATGAGCCGCAGCTCCTGTTTGAACATCAGCACGCACGAGGGAATGGGAGCGACGATGTCGTAACCCGCGTCGATCGCCTGCTTCAGGTGCGGGACATTGAAATCCTTCAGCCGCGCCACCTGCTCGAGATCGCCGAGCTCCAGCCGGGGCATGCCGCAGCACTTCTCCTGCGCGATCAGCGTCACGGGGATGTCGTTGTGCTCGAACACCGCGACCAGGTCCGTATCGAGATCGGGCTCGTTGCGGTTGCCATAACAGGTCGTGAACAGAGCCACTTTGCCGGTCGTCTGATCGGTGGAACGCACGACCGGCACGGCACGGCCTGCCGTCGATCCGTTCGCAGCAGTGCCCAGCCGATCGAGCCGCTTGCGGGCGGTACGCGAATAGTATTTTGGCAGCGGCGCAGTACGGTCCACGCCGAGAGTTTTCTCCAGTAGCGCCCGGCCCACGGGGCTGGCGTTAACCGCATTCACGATTTCGGCGACGACGGGAATGCCCGCCAAGTTACCCACCGTGTCGGTTGCCGCGAGCGTTTTGCTCTGGAAACCTTCGCCCTTCTGGCGGTTGCGGGTCGCCTTGGCACGCAACATCAGGTGCGGGAAGTCGATATTCCACGGATGCGGCGGCACGTACGGGCACTTCGTCATGAAGCACATGTCGCACAGATAACAGTGATCTACGACTTCCCAGTAGACCTTCTTGTCGACCCCATCGACCTCGCCCGTGGAGGACGCGTCGACGGCGTCAAACAGTGTCGGAAAGGAGTTGCACAGGCTGAAGCAACGACGGCAGCCATGGCAGACGTCGAAGACGCGCTCGAGCTCTTTCTCGAGTGCGGCCTCGTTGTAGAAATCGGGATTACGCCAGTCGAGCGGATGTCGGGTGGGGGCTTGGAGACTGCCTTCCCCAGCGGGGGTGGTGCTCATGCGTGTTATTAAACCCCGTAGTAGAGCAGCCCCGACCGGCTGCACGGCAGCCGGTCGGGGGCAGCACTTCGCTTGGCTCGCGAGATCGTCTTAAAGCGAATCCAGGGCCTTCTGGAAGCGGTTCGCGTGCGAGCGCTCGGCCTTCGCCAGCGTCTCGAACCAGTCCGCGATTTCGGTGAAGCCTTCGTCACGCGCGGACTTCGCCATACCCGGGTACATGTCGGTGTACTCGTGGGTCTCGCCGGCGATGGCGGCCTTCAGATTCAACTTCGTCTCGCCGATCGGCAAACCCGTGGCGGGGTCACCAACAGCCTCGAGGTACTCGAGGTGGCCGTGCGCGTGGCCGGTCTCGCCTTCGGCGGTCGAACGGAACACGGTGGAAACGTCGTTGAAGCCTTCGACGTCGGCCTTCGCTGCGAAGTACAGATAGCGGCGATTGGCCTGCGACTCGCCTGCGAAGGCGTCCTTGAGATTCTTCTCGGTCTTGCTGCCTTTCAGATTCACGACGATCTCCTCACTTAGACTAGGTCTAACATAGGGTAGCGACTCTAGACTTGGGCCTGAGGCACGTCAACCGCCAGCTCAGCCACTGCCCGCTGCGAGGACTGCCCGGACGCAAACTGGCCGCGCTGATTTGACCCCTCTCGACGCCGGTGTGTAACGTGGCCCCCCTTTATGTCACTGTGCGTTTGTGCAGGAGCCGTCGCTTGGTGCGCGATACTAAAACCCCTGATTTCGAGGAAGCATTGGCCGAGCTCGAAAGTCTGGTCGAGCGATTGGAGCGTGGCGATCTGCCGCTGGATGAGGCTCTCAAGACCTTCGAGCGGGGCGTCGAGCTGACACGTCACTGCCAGTCCTCACTGAAGTCCGCGCAACAGAAAGTGGAGATCCTGCTGAAACGCGGCAACACCGCCGAAATCGAGCCCTTCAGCGTGGCTGAAGACGAGGCCGGGGCGCCTCCCTCGGTGGGTGGATGATTCTTTCGTACGGCAGCTCCGTGCGATGACCCAGTCTCCCGAGTTCGCCGGGCGCATCGCCTCATACCGGTCCCGCATTGAAACGGTCCTGGACGAGTGCCTTGCCCTGCCAGACTCTGGAACGGCCCGTCTCCGCGAAGCCATGCGCTACAGCGCCCTCGGTGGCGGCAAACGGCTGCGCCCGACGCTCGTTTATCTCACTGGCGAGTCACTGGGCGCGCCGATAGAGGAACTTGATTCGCCCGCGGCGGCCGTCGAACTCATCCACGTCTACAGCCTCGTTCACGACGACCTGCCGGCGATGGACAACGATGACCTCCGACGAGGGCGCCCCACCTGCCACCGCGCGTACGACGAAGCGACCGCCATCCTCGTGGGTGACGCTCTGCAGGCGCTCGCTTTCGCGGTCTTGGGTGACGATACAAGGGGCCACCAGGACGCTTCCGTACGGCTCGCCATGATCCGCGTCCTTGCCCAGGCCACCGGAACGAGCGGCATGGCTGGCGGCCAGGCAGTGGATCTCGCCGCGGTCGGCCAGAACCTTACCGTGGCGGACATTGAGAACATGCACCGGCGCAAGACCGGCGCGCTCATCGAGGGCAGTGTCCTGCTGGGAGCGCTCGCCGCCGGCGTTACGGCAGGGCCACGGCTGGAGGCCCTCAGGCGCTTCGGCGCGGAAATCGGCCTCGCCTTCCAAATCCAGGACGACATTCTCGATGTCGAAGGCGACTCGTCGCTCCTGGGCAAATCCACTGGAGCCGACGCGGCTCACAATAAGCCCACGTACCCGAGCACGGTGGGACTCGGGAACGCGCGTGCGCGAGCCCGCCAATTGCGTGACGACGCCATTTCCGCGCTACAACCGCTCGGCGCCGACGGGACCGTCCTAGCCGATCTGGCTCACTTTGTGGTAAGCCGTGTGACCTGAGCCGGCCTGTGGCTTTTGCCCAACGCGTCGGGGTTTCGAGCCACGTCGCGTGCCGGTGTACACTCCGCCAAATGAGTGGCCAAAATGGCAAGAACCCGTTGCTGAATACCATCGAGAGTCCGGCTGACCTGCGCAAGTTGTCGCCGGCGAAACTTCCGGCCCTGGCCCAGGAGCTCAGGGAATTTCTGATCCAGAGCGTGAGTACCCGTGGAGGTCACTTCGCCGCTGGATTGGGAACCGTGGAGCTGACTATTGCGCTGCACTATGTCTTTGACACGCCCCGCGATCGGATCGTGTGGGACGTGGGACACCAGGCCTATCCGCACAAGGTGCTGACGGGCCGGCGCGAGCAGTTACACACCATCAAGCAGCCGGGCGGCCTCGCGCCCTTTCCGACACGCTCCGAAAGCGAGTACGACACGTTCGGAGTCGGGCACTCGAGCACCTCGATAAGTGCGGCCCTCGGCATGGCCGTCGGTGCCGAGCGGCTCGGCGATGACCGGCGCGTCGTCGCCGTGATCGGCGATGGAGCGATGACCGCGGGCATGGCCTTCGAGGCCCTGAACCACGCGGGCTCGCTGCCGACCAACCTACTGGTCATCCTGAACGACAACGACATGTCGATTTCGGAGAACGTCGGCGCGCTCTCGAGCCAGCTCGCGCGCGCTCTTTCCGGCCGCATGTACGCGCACCTGCGCGAGGGCGGGAAGAAGGTCCTGCGGCAGATGCCTACCGTGTGGGAGTTGGCACGCCGCTCGGAAGAGCATCTCAAGGGCATGGTGTTGCCCGGAACCCTGTTCGAGGAGTTGGGTTTCAACTACATCGGACCGGTGGACGGCCACGATGTCAAAGCGCTCGTGACCACCCTGAAAAATCTGCGCCAGCTGCACGGGCCGCAGTTCCTCCACGTCGTCACGCGCAAGGGCAAGGGTTACGCGCCGGCGGAAGCCGACCCGATCAAGTGGCATGGCCCGGGTCCGTTCGACCCCGCCAGCGGTACCATCTTCAAGGAAAAGGCCACCGGGCCGACCTACTCCCAGATCTTCGGGCAATGGCTGTGTGACATGGCGGCCCGCGACCCCACCATCATCGGCGTGACGCCTGCGATGCGCGAGGGCTCTGGACTCGTTGAGTTCTCGAAGCGCTTTCCCGATCGCTACTTCGACGTCGCGATCGCCGAGCAACATGCGGTCACTTTCGCGGCAGGATTGGCGGTGGAGGGCCTGAAGCCCATTGTTGCCATCTATTCAACTTTCCTGCAGCGCGCCTACGATCAGCTCATTCATGACGTGGCGCTGCAGAATCTGCCCGTGGTTTTCGCTCTCGACCGCGCCGGCCTCGTCGGCAGCGACGGCGCGACTCACCAGGGAGCCTACGACGTCTCGTTCCTCCGCTGTATTCCCAACATGACCGTGATGGCGCCGGCGGACGAGAACGAGTGCCGCCAGATGTTATATACGGCGACCACGCTGCCCGGCCCTTCCGCGGTCCGCTATCCGCGTGGCACCGGACCGGGAGTTCCGCTGGTCGAGGAAATGACAGCATTGCCGGTCGGCAAGGCGCAGACGCGCCGCGAAGGCCGCAGCGGACTTGCGATCCTGGTGTTTGGCACGCTGTTGGAGCCGGCCATGAAGATCGCGGAGCGGCTCGACGCCACGCTCGTGAACATGCGCTGGATAAAGCCACTGGACGAGGATCTGGTCATTGCGGTGGCTGCGCGCCATCGAGCGATCATCACCATCGAGGAGAACGCCACCATCGGCGGTGCGGGCTCCGCGGTGGGCGAATTGCTGGCGTCCGAAGGGCTGCTCATACCGCTTTTGCAGCTCGGTATTCCAGATCGTTTTATCGAGCACGGCTCCCGCGACAGCTGCCTGGTCGCCGCCGGATTGGACGCCGCGGGCCTGACCTCCAGCATCGACCGCTGGTGGGCTTTGCAGACGCGGGAACGCGAACGTATTCGATCGGCCGGCGGCGCTTGAACCCCGGCCGGGGCGCCCCTACTTACCCACTATATTAGGTAAGCTTTCAGGCTTGATGACATGACGCCCCCTCCCGGCAACGCCAAGATCGTGCGACCCGTCGTTACGGAAATTGAGGATGTACAGGGGCGTGCCGACACGCGCCGCCTGCCCATCAATCGCGTGGGCATCAAGGACATCCGCCACCCCGTGCGGGTGAAGGACCGCTCGGCGGGTGAGCAGCACACCATCGCGACCTTCAACATGTACGTGAGCCTGCCCCACAACTTCAAGGGCACGCACATGTCTCGCTTCGTGGAAATCCTCCACGGCGAGCGCGAGATCTCGGTGGAGTCGTTTCGCGCGATGCTGGAGAAGATGACCGACCGGCTCGAGGCCGACACGGGTCACATCGAGATGAACTTTCCATTCTTCGTCATGAAGAAAGCCCCCGTCTCCGGTGTCGAGAGCCTCATGGACTACCAGGCGACCCTCATCGGCGAGCGCCGTAACGGCGAGACCGAAATGTGGGTGCGCGTCGTGGTGCCGGTGACGAGCCTGTGCCCGTGCTCGAAAAAGATCTCCGCGTATGGCGCGCACAACCAGCGCTCGCACGTCACGATAAAAGCGAAGCTGCGCTCGCACCTGTGGATCGAGGAGATTATCGGAATCGCCGAGAGCGAGGCCTCCAGTGAGCTCTACGGTATCCTGAAGCGCCCCGATGAGAAGTATGTGACCGAGCGGGCGTACGACAATCCAAAGTTCGTCGAGGACATGGTGCGCGATGTGGCCGCGCGTTTGAACGCGGACGAGCGGATTGCCGCGTATACGGTCGAGTCCGAGAACTTCGAATCGATCCACAACCATTCCGCGTACGCCTTGATCGAGCGTGACAAGGACGCGGAAGACTAGGGTCGCCGCAGGCCAGGGCGGCCGGCAGACTCAGCTTACGAATAATTAATCCGGCCTTCATGACGGCGAGCGAACTCGCGTCTAACGTGTGGTCTGCCGCGAGTGCTCGCGCCACCGCTCGAACTGGAGACCTGAATGAAGATCACCGCCGCTCTCGCTGCCGTTGCCGTTCTTGGCTGGGGCGCCGCCTTCGCCGCCGACCCGCCGGCTACGACCACGGCCACGCCCAGCAGCGCGAGTGCGACCCCCGTAAAGCCCATGTCCCTCAAGGCTTGCAACAAGCAGGCGGATGCCAAGAGCCTGACCGGGGCGCAGCGCTCCACTTTCGT
>JAQGOE010000055.1 GCA_028293725.1 Gammaproteobacteria bacterium
GCGGTACATCGACTTGAAGTTAGCCGCCGAAATGCAGTACCCGTCACGGCCGTTGCGGCTGTTGTATACGATGTAGTCGCCGCGCTTGTAGCTCGACGCGCCCTCCTTGGTTTTGATGCTCCCCGCCTCCGCCGCCTTCTCGGCCCACACGGGCGCGACCTTCTCGTAAGTGCCCGGGCGAAGCGCGCCAGCAGCCGTCCGCTGCTGGCGATAAGTCCTGGCAAAGCTCTTGGCGTCGACTGTGTAGACATCCCCGCTGTTGTCGACGAGCCAATCGCCGCGTTTAGCTCGTTGCTTGGCGCCCCATTTCTGGTACTCGAAACCGTCGAACTTCAGGTCGAGCTTGATGGCAATGACCTTTTGCTTCGCCTTTTTCTGGTATTTGCGCCGCGTGCCCATGGGTCTTCCTCACTGTTGCCTACGGCGCATTCTCCGCTATCTGCTATGAAGTTCGGACCCCCGTGTCCGTGAGCGGCAGATCGAAAGAAATGGGGAAGTCGTCCTCCCGCAGGTCTCGTTGCGCCGCGAGCACCCCCAGCCGGTGAAGGACATCCATATTGGCCGGCGCGTCCATCGCGGTGAGGGACTGTATCTGCTCGATATTCGTGAGGCTGGCGTCCAGTTTCTGGACCTGGGCCACGGTCAGGTCGACGTTGTAGCGCAAGTAGTTCACCAGAGGGGCTCCGGCCACTAAATCGTGCTGCAGATCGCCGATTTCCCGATCGATGGTCCGCGCCGTGCGGCTGCTCGACATCCATTGCAGCATGATTTCCTGCAACGAGGCGGCGTCAGACATGAGTGCCAGCAGACCTTTCAACGCCTGTGCAGCGGGGATGTTGTCACGCTTGACCGCCGGGTCCGCGGCGCCCGTGCCGACGGACACCAGTAGGAGCTTGTCGGCACCGGTAGGCCAGCCAATCCGATAGCCATCCATTGTCGCGTACATCATGGCCATCAGGGCCGGGTTGTTGAACGGGCTCATGCCTCCGTCGATGAAATCGCCCGCGGCCGGCTTCTTCCCCGGGGCCGTTGCGATGGTGATCGACTCAGGGTCGAAATAGGCAGGCGCCGCCGTTGAGGCCCGAACGATCTGCCACAAGGGATAGTCGCCATTTCCGACGATGTTGTTGGCGCGGGCGGGGAAGTACTTGCCGCGCGGATTGTTACTTACCGGCCAGCAGCTGCCGGTGTCGATCCGCTTGGTCACGACCAGGAGGCCGGTCTCCAGTCGCGGGCTTCCTAGGGTGGTGTCGGCTCCGAAGACTTCTTTGAGCTGCGCGATCAACTTGTCTTTGTCGTATTTCGCTCGTAGTAGGCCGTCGCGTAGGAAGCCTTTCTGGAAGACCTCTGAGCCTAAGGACATGTATTTGGCCCGGAGTTCCTCCACGCTCCAGCCGAGCGCTAAGGTTGCGGCGATGATGGCGCCTGTTGAGGTGCCGGCGATCAGGTCGAAGTAGTGGGAGAGTCGGAAGTCGGGGGAGCCACCGTGGCGCTGGCGTAGGATGTCTTCGACTTTTTGGAGAATTCCCAGGGTCAGGATGCCGCGTAGGCCGCCGCCGTCTAGGGCCAGGATTCTTTTGGGTTTCCCGTCCGGGCTGAGATGCTCGTCTCGAGTCCGCTTCGCGTAGGTCATGGCGTTGCTCCCCTTTTACTGTGGACGACTGAGATCCGAATCGATTGAGCCCTTGAAGGGAGTGTGCGCCAAGACGGCCGCAATCGCGACATGGAAGTCAGGCCGCGCGAGGTCTTCGAAATAGACGCCGCGCCGACCGTTACACGCTGACTGGAACCGCTCACGTTGGGGGAGTGAGAGATGATGATGGCGACAGTGCGATCGTTACAGTCGCTTTTACCGGCTACAGCCTGCAGGCGCCGTGCGCGGCGGAGTGTCGCGCCGGTTCGTTACTGCGGTCATAAGGAAACGGTTCCCATTCGACAGAGCGGCCATTCGAAGTCATCCCAGAGAGCAACGGTTCGGCGCTGGTTATCGGTTCGCGGCCGCTGCGTACACCGATCGACACCTGCAGCGCCCTCACCTCACGGCGGCTACGCCTCGTCGTCGAAGTCGAAGTACTGGCAGACCTCGTTGAGCACAGCGGTAACGATCTGCTCCTCGATCGTCTCTGCTCACTTCGCGCGACTCTGCCTGGGGTGGGGAGGCGCGGCCGATTGAGTTGGCGGTGTGGTCGGATGATGAGGGGGCGGATTTTCTCGCGGCACGGCTGCCTGGTAGTAACCGCAGCGAGCTGGTGCAGTTGAGTCGCGCGTTGGGAGGGTTACAGCTTGCGTTGGAGCAAGCGGCCGCATTCCTCGAGTAGACTCGGGGGTCGGTTGCGGAATATCGTAGGCAAATCGACAGTGTGGACACTGCGGCGCTCATGTTGGATGAAGGGCGTGCCAGTACGGGGTATGAGCGGTCTGTGCTGGCGACGCTGTCATTCGTCGACGCTCTTTCGGTATGTCTGGGCCATCTGAGCTCACGAGTTGCGTCAATCGCAAAAGCGACTTGAATGTGAGTGGCGCCACACGCCAGAACGTGGGACTGGATGCGGGGAAGTCCGCATGTGTCCGGTTGTCCCATTCGTTGGGTCCATCATCCGCCGCGCCGCGTTGCAAATGGGTCAATGTCATCGATCGATGACTTCTTGACATGTCACCGATCGCGTACTTATGCTCCGTGTCTTCGATCGGTCACATCGGCAACAGCTCATGCGTATCCGCAGTCCGTCAGAACTAGGTGCCCTCATTCGTGGCAGGCGCCGGCAGCTGGGTCTCGAGCAGAGCGCGCTGGCAGAGAAAGTAGGCGTCAGCCGGCAGTGGATCATCGAGATTGAGAAAGGCAAATCGCGCGCCGCAATCGGGCTGATCCTGCGCACGCTGAACGCGCTCGGCATCTTTCTGGATGCCCGGAACGAGCCGGCCGAGAAAGCGAAGACATCGGCCTCGAAGGTTGACCTCGATGCAATCATCGAAGCGGCTCGGAAGCCGCGCCGCCCGTGAGTTCCCGTGAATTGATCGCCTTGAGCGGCAAGACGCCGGTCGGCCGTGTGCTCCGCAACAACAAGGGTCGTCTGAAGTTTCTATATGAGGAAGCGTGGCGATCGACCGACGAAGCCTTTCCTCTATCTGTGTCGATGCCGTTGACTTCGCTGGAACACTCTCACGAGAGGATCGATGCCTTCCTGTGGGGACTGTTGCCTGACAACCCGACGGTTCTCGACAATTGGGGCCGTCAGTTTCAGGTTTCGCCGCGCAACGCCTTTGCGTTGCTTTCACACGTGGGTGAGGACTGCGCCGGAGCGGTGCAGTTCATCCCTCCGGAGCGCGTGGCGGCATTGCTCGCGAAGCGAGCCGAGCGCGTCCTTTGGCTGACCGAGCAGGAAGTCGCTGAACGGCTGCGCATTCTGCGGGCCGATCACTCGGCCTGGCGACTGCAGGGCGACACCGGCCTGTTCAGCCTCGCAGGCGCGCAGCCAAAGACGGCTCTTATGTTTGAAAAGGGCCGCTGGGGAGTTCCTTCGGGGCGCACTCCGACCACGCACATTCTGAAGCCACCTGTCGGTCCTCTCGCTGGATTCATTCTAAATGAGCATCTGTGTCTGCAGCTCGCTCGTCGCCTCGAATTCCCGACGGCAAACTCCCGTGTGATGTCATTTGACGGCGAGCGCGCGATCGTCGTCGAACGGTTTGATCGGGCTCGCCGTGCGGAAGGCTGGCTCCGTATACACCAGGAGGATCTGTGTCAGGCGCTGGGCGTGCACCCTTCGCGTAAGTATCAACACGATGGCGGCCCCGGTCCCAAGGCGATCGTCGAACTCATACGAAATCACTCGAGTGCGCCCAACGAAGATGTCGTAACTTTCGTGGATGCGTTGGCGTTTAACTGGCTGATTGCCGGCACGGATGCTCATGCCAAGAATTACGGTGTGCTCATTGCCCCCGGGCGGGTACGCCTCGCGCCACTCTACGACGTCGCCAGCGTGCTCCCCTATCCTCGATTCGATGTAAATCGAATCAAGCTGGCCATGAAGATCGGAGAACGGTATCGAATGGGTGAGATCCGTCGTGGCGACTGGCTGAAGGCCGCCGTACAGATGCAGTTAGATTCAGACTCGCTCCTCGAGCGGATCACGCGCATGGCGGAAGCGATCCCTGAGCTGGCGCCGGAAACTGGAGCCGAGCTGAAGCATGCAGGGCTTACAGATCCCATCGTTGACCGGCTGGTTACAAGGCTGGTAGGGCGAGCCCAATTGTGCTTGAAGCGGATCGGGCGTTGAATCGACGTTTCAGCGGGACGATGGGTAAAGAGTAACACCGCGAAAGGCACGACGCTATTGACGGTGGCGCAGGTCATACTCTCGCCTGGCGTCGCGCCGTCGCGCCCTTCTTTTTCTTGTTCTTTCGAGCGGCGGCCGTGCTCCCGGTGACTTTCCGCGAGGACTTCTTAGCTGACTTCCTGGCGGCCTTTGCGGCCGCCGGCGGTTTCGCTTCCAACGAGACCAGGTCGAGTCCGAACACAGCGGCGAGTTTCGACGAGTCCAGGATGCGGCTGGCGGCCGGCTGTTGTTGGATCGGGAATCCGCCCTCGCCTGCTCGCGCGACGAGCTCTTTGGCGTCAACCTTTCTCAGGCGGAACAACAATTCCGGTTCTGCGTCGAGCCGGGAGCCGATCCCGTAGAGCGTCGCGGCCACGTGTTTGCACATCGCTGCGGCGTCCGGACAACTGCAACTGAATGTGATCTCCTTGGGCGAAGGGAAAAGGCCGGCGCCGGGACGTGCCATGCGCTCCATGACGGCTGTTGACAGTTGTCCTTGCAGTAATTCCACCCACGAGTCGATTGATTGGGCACAGTCGCGCGAGATGCTTTGCCAGTGTGCTGCGGGGACTGGCGAGATCTTCACCTTGATTTGATAGAGATCCGATCCCATGACCTGCGCAACGACCTCGCCTGCTTCGATCTTGAGATCGATTACTGAGCCATTGCGCAGGTACGTCCGTCCTCGGGGTAGCCGGCTCGAGTAATCGCTGTAGCGCTCGAGATTCTGGCACCAGGCCTTGCCCCAGTATGTCTTCGCAACGAGACCGCGGGCTGCTGTGATGGGTGAAAGAGTCTCGCCCGCGAGCTTTAGTTTCGCGACGAGGCGCGCGGCCCGCTCGCGACGCTTCGCTACGGGGACATAGGGCTTCCAGCTAAAATCCATACGGTCACTTTCCGAATATTGCGCAGGTCAGGTGTCTGCCCGTGCCGAATGAATGTCGAGCGCCACGAGGTCGAGCAACTGTTTGTCGCTCACCAGTCCCTCGCGACCGAAGACGTTACCGAGGTACGTCGCGATCGGCGATGTCGCTTCCTGAAATTGGGTGAACACGAGCATCTTTTCTTGCTTGG
>JAQGOE010000066.1 GCA_028293725.1 Gammaproteobacteria bacterium
AAGCAACCCCATCGGCCTGCGTAGCGCGAGCCTCAAGACAGCCACCGTGTTGAAGTTCAAAGCCTCGACCCGGTCGCTCCAGGAGCGCCTCAAGTCGGACGCTGCGTTCGCCGAGGAATATGGCAAAGATACACGCTACTTCTACCACCCTGGCGGCGTGGCGATTTACCGGGATGGCAAGTTTGTCGCCGTACTCGCCGTCGGCGGCGGCCACGACAAGGACGAATCCTGCGCACTAGAGGCGCTCAAACTGCTCCCTTGGGCGAAAACGAACCCGTAGCAGGCCCGGTCAAAGTTGACTGCACGAAGTGAACAGCAAGCAGGCCGCCGCAGCGCCGGTCAGCGCGCGCCGAGTGCCTCATCGAGGGTTTGGGCTGTCAGTACCGCTGGGCGATTTCTTCCAGATCGTCAATGCTGGCGCCCTGGACACGTGTTGTAACCGCAGGGGACAGGGAACCATAACGAAACGTCAGCACCTTAAGGACGAATTTCGCCAAGCCTTCAGCCAAGCCGTCCGCCTTGCCCAGTCCGTAATAGAAACGAGCAAATTCACTCTGATACTCGTACTTCGAGGTACTCATAGCTAGTAGCGCCCGGCGGGCGACCTCCGGTAGGGGGAGTACAGGGCCAAATCGCAATACAACATTGAGCGTTCAGCTCAACGCGTGCCGAGCGCCTCATCGAGGGTTTGGGCTGTCAGCACCCGCTGGGCGATTGCATCCAGATCCGTCGTGTTAGCGCCCTGAACCCGCGCCGCGACCGCCGCAGACAGTTGGCCATAGCGCGTGGCAAGCAGCTTTAGCACGATTTCCACACGGCCCTGCGCCACGCCCTGTGCAACGCCCTGCGCCACGCCCTCAGCCTTCCCCGCCCCAAAATAGCGGCGGGCAAATTCGCTCTGATATTCGTACTTCGAAGCATCCATCGCTAGTAGCGCCCGCTGGGCGGCCTCCGGTAGAGAGTGCAACACCAAATCACAATACAGTCTCGACCGCTCAGCGTCGAGCCCGAGGCTAACCATCTGAGCCAGCAAGGCAATTCGCGCGGATTTGGCCGGATCCGGGTCCCTGGCGTGCGCCATCGCCGAAAGGACCGCCAGTTCCGGATCCTCCTTCGCCCGCTCCTCGTCAGTGATTTCCGGGACACCCGACAGACTCAATACCGATGGTACGAAGCGGTTACCACCGCCCAGCTCAATAGCCTTGCCGGCCCAACGCGCAACGTTTTCTTCTGCCGTGATCACCAGCAAGCAGACCGGGCAGCGAATGCGGGCGCGCAGGTTGACTACATAGACAGGCCAGACGTAGCGCTTATCGTCGTCGTTGCTGAGTTGCATCTCCAGCACGATGCCCAGGACGGGCGAGCCGTGCAGAAGGAGGATCACCAGATCCGCGCGATACTCCGCGGGTTGAATGTCCGTGAGATCGGCCGAATCGATACGCACCTCAGTGTATTCCGGGAGAGCCACGTGCAGCGCATCGCGCAACAGTTCTGGCGCCAGGGCTGGGCGATTGCGAAACAGCAGCAAAAGTGCTTCGTGGAGGTGGGACGGCATGGTTCAGGTCTTCAGCTGCCAAACAGCTCACTCACGAGTCCAAGTTGCCGCGCCGCGCAGTCGCGGATGAGAGAGCTCTCGCGATATCGCAATCTGTTGGTTGTCTGGTGAGATGCCGTGTCCACTGGCAGTGCCTCGATATCTTGGATGAGAGCATTTTGCCGGATGTTGATCCGTCGTAGAAGAGATCGCGGCCAGTTTCAAACATCGAAATGCGTTCTCAGATCGAACGCTTGCACGTGATCCGAGCGTGTTGGATCTCACGCAAGTGCGTCACGAGAACATCGACGTCCGCGAGCGCGTACGGAAACACGTGCGATCACACCGCGCCCAGGGCGGGCGTCGGGGCCTGGTACGCTCCCCAGCGGCGACACCTTGTCCTTGAGCCCCTAGGTGCTCGAGGGTAAGACTCTATCGACGAGGCAAAGCCCTGGGTGGCGCCGCCCCCGGGCCAGCGGGTAATCTGTGGGCTCGACGCCCCCCTTCCTCGCTGCCAGGAGCATTGCCATGTCAACACAACAGATTGCCGCCCGTCTGGCCGAGCTCTGCCGTCAGGGCGAGTTCGAAGCTGCGCAAAAGGAATTGTTCGCCAAAGATGCGGTGAGCATCGAACCGCGCGAGACACCTGAGTTTCCCAAGGAGACGAAGGGGCTGAGTGCCATCATCGACAAGGGCCACAAATGGAGTTCGACGGTGGAAAAGGTGCACTCATGCACGGCTTCCCCGCCGTTGGTTGCGGGTAACGCGATCGCCATGACGCTTGAGCTGGACGTTACGATGAAAGGACGTGGGCGCATGAAGATGGAAGAAGTCTGCGTCTACGAAGTCAAAGACGGGAAGATCGCATCAGAACAATTCTTCATGTAGGCACTGTTGGATCGCGTCCGTGAGGCCGCCCGCACGCGGTATGCACGCGCAGGCGGCCTCACCGTGAGTGAAAAATGAAGACCGACAAAGCGCTACGCCGAATCGCGGCAATGCGGCGGCACGATCATCAACCGGTTGGCTTTAGAAGTCTCGCGCTCGCGGCTCCACGAGCGACTGCGGATTGAAAGTCCAACCCCATAGTGGCCCATGACTCTGAGCTGGGTCCTGCATTCAATAGCTGCATAGTGGAACGTTTGGCATTACTTTTTGCAGGTGATGACTTCAAAACGTAGCGCCCCTTCTTCGGACTGGCACTGAGTGGGACGTTAATGAGGCTGCCCGGGTAATTTCCTCAGGACTCCTCGCAAAGTTGCCGGGGCTTGCGTGGAACCGGCCGACCAGGTCGCCATAGTGCAACGTGACGCTCTGACTTTGAACCTCGACGCCTTGAATGATGAGGTCACTGGCTGCCCGTGTTTCTCGCTCTTCGGCGCCGCCGCTGCGCGTTCTTGAGATGACGCCGGGACTTTGCGGCGTTTCCACACGTGGCCATATCGCACCAAACGCGCTGTGCGCCTTTTGACGAATCGACGAATAGCCATCCGCACCGGTCGCCGCGGCAGATTCGCACGCGGTCAGTGGGGAGCTGCAATAACAGTGCGATGGCACCGTCCGCCAGGCTATCTCTGACGAGATCGAGCCCGCTGCGGTCGATATCGGTCCGCAGTTCGACGCGACGATCGCGGTATTCCAAGTCCAGGCGGCCGCGAGCCTCATCCCAGATGTTCACGAGTTGCTTCAGCGCGGGCTCTGGAACGCGCTCGCCGCGAATGAGAGCGGTGTATGCGGTGTGCAATAGCTCGCGAAAGTCTTTGAGGCGAGCCATGGCAGCTTCGGCTCTGGGATTTTCGGCGGCGGCTCGGCGCTGCAGGAGCATGAGCGCACCCGATTCCACGACCCCCGCCAGTCGCGCCCACTCCAGAACGCGCGGGTAGCCGTCCAGCCAGTCAATCGGCGTCGGGGTATTTCTCGCTGTGACCGTGTTAACGAGATCGAGCGCCGCGTGTCCGGAGACCAGGTCCTGGGGAGCAAATGATCGCGAGATAACTTGCATTCGAACTGGTAATCCTCATTTTACCGGTTGACAACGCATGCCAACCTGATAATCATATATTAGAGGTTAAGGGGGCACCGAGCGATGTTTGCGCACCACGGTCGCTGTTCGCGTCGCAGTTTTCTCTTCGGCGCGGCAGCTTTCGGTTGCACGGCGCGCGCCTCCCAGTCCTACCTGGAGGCGAAGGCGCTGTACCTGGTTCTGGCCCCATCGAACCTGGGACTGCGCCCAGAACCAGGCGGGAAGGAGCCGGGCACGTGGCAGGCGCCAGCGGCTCTCATGGCGGCAGGCCTGCAAAACATCGTCCAGGCCCGATCGGTAGTGCAGTTGCCGCGCCCACCGTACGAGACCCGCGAACAGAGCGGTACGCGAATTCGCAACGGCCGGACCTTGCGCGAATTCTCGTTAGCTCTCGCCCGCCCCGTGCGAGCCGTCCTGGGTGCAGGCGGATTTCCCCTCGTAATCGGCGGCGACTGCAGCATTTTGTTGGGCTGCTTGTACGGCCTGCGGTTGGCCGGCGGGCAGGGGTTGATTCACATCGATGGGCACAGTGATTTCTACCACCCGGGAAACTACGACACGTCCCAGCGGCTAGGCTCGGCGGCCGGAATGGATCTCGCGCTGGCGACCGGTCGTGGCGAGACGCTGCTAACGCAGTGGCCCGGTCTCGACGGACCCTTGGTCAGCGATGAGCACACTCTACAGCTCGGTGAACGCTACGCTCTGGCACCTGGCTTCGCCTATGCAGACATCCAACAAACCGGAATCCGGCGCTTTATTGCCCAGGAGATTCTGCTTGAGGCTGTCGAGCGCACCGCCCAAGGGGTCATCGAATACCTGGAAGCGAGAAGCTTACGTCGAGCCTGGATGCACGTCGATCTGGACGTTCTCGACCAGACGGTGATGCCTGCAGTGGATTCCCCCGGGAGTCCGGGTCTGACATTTTCCCAGCTCAGCTCATTGCTCTCGCTACTGTTTCAATCCGGGTGCGTGGCCGGTGCCGACATCGCCATCTATGATCCTACACGCGACGTGCACGACCGGTATGCCGCGCCAATCGTTGCCGCACTGAAGGGGGCCTTCACGTGAATGCTCGAACCGCTCTCCTGTCATTGACACTGATCTGCGTAAGCGCGGGGGTTGGCGCCGCTCCGTCGATCCAACCCTTGACCGAGATCATCGCTGGCCATCAGGTTGGTGGTGTCAGCGTAGATGCGGTAGGCAATCTTTTCGTCGCCGATTTCGGCGATATTGTCTGGAAGATCGCACCGGACGGCAATCGTAGTGTGTTCGCAAGCGGCTTCTACGGTTCGTCCGGAAATGCTGTCGATCATCAAGGCAATCTGTTTCAATCGAGCTTTTACGGTGACTACATCACCAAGGTAGACCGAACGGGGCAGGCGACTTTGTTTGCCTCCTCCGGCCTCAGCGGACCGGTGGGAATCGCAATCGACGGGATGTCGCAGGAGTTGTACGTCGCCAATTGCAATGCCAATGTCGTCGTGCGGATCACGCAGCAAGGCGTCGCATCGATTTTCGCGCGCAGTGAGCTCTTCAACTGCCCGAATGGAATTACTTTCGACCGCGAGGGCAACCTCTATGTGGTCAATTTCCGCGACAACCGCATGCTCAAGATTGACCACGGTGGGGCGGTCACACCGTTCGCTACCGTGTCCTCCAAGGGGTTGGGTCACGTGTGCTTCAAGAAAGATCGGTTCTACGTCACGGCCTTTGAGTCACATGAGATCTACACGGTAATGCCGGATGGACAGGCCAAACTGCTTCTTGGGTCGGGAGAGCGTGGCCTGGTGAACGGGGCGCCCGCGCGTGCGCGGCTCTCATTCCCTAACGGGATCGCTTGCGACCCGTGGCTACCGCGCCTCTATATCAACGAGTACGACAACGACTCGGAAGAAGGACTGCCCCGGCGTGCCATCGTTCGGGAGATAACGTTACAAGACCAATAATGCCGCGGCACCCCAATACGACACCACCTTCGCGACTAGGGCGCACCCTCACACACTCTGCTACTCTGCCGCACGCCGCAGCGATCGCCTATTTACTCGACTCGATGGAGTTAATGTGACCAAAAACGTTCTCTTCTTCGCCCTGGCGACCCTTGTCGTGGCGATCCTGCCATGAGCGTCGGATTGATCGAATACGCGGACGCCTCGCCTCGGGTGCGCGCCGTGTATGACGACATCATGGCGACGCGTAAGACTGACTGGGTCAACAACTTCTGGAAGGTGCTCGCCCGCGATCCCGCGACCCTGGAGCGCATCTGGAGCAACATCAAACAGGTGATGGCCGCGGGTGCGCTCGATCCGTTGACGAAGGAACTCATCTACATCGCGGTGAGCGTGACGAATAACTGCCGCTACTGCATCGCTTCGCACGGGGCGAGCGCCCGGAACAAGGGGATGACGCAGGAACAGTTCGCGGAGCTGATGGCCGTCGTAGGGTTGGCCAATGAGACCAACCGGTTGGCAAATGGCTACGACGTGCCGGTGGACGATCGATTTTTGCAGATCTAGCCGGTTCTCACCGCCGCCGCAGCGTGCAATATGTTAAATTAAGGGACCGGCCCAATTTGGACGCCCACCTCTAAATAGTTGCGAGGCGATGAGGCCACGTTGCAGCATCCCGATACGAGGCCTCGCGCGCAGTCCCCGGGACCTCTTTCCAACTGGGACTATCTGTCTTGCCGCAGCATCACGGGAATTGTCGGTATCCTGGCCAGGGTGATGTAGGCGCCAGGCAGGAGTGGTGGCGTAGCATGTTAGGCAGACTTCGTGTTGGGCTTTGCCTCGTTCCAGCTGCCGCTCTGGCGCTTGGCGCGGCGTCGGCCACTTCTCAGGCGGCGGACAGCGCTCCAGAGCAATGGAACCTGATCCAGCGCTATTGCACCGACTGCCACAACGTCACCGACTGGGCCGGCGGCGTCGCATTCGATTCGATGTCCCCCGAGCAGATCCCGACGGACGCGAAGGTCTGGGAGGATGCGGTTCGCAAGCTCCAGGGCGGCTTCATGCCCCCGCCCGGCGCCAAGCAGCACCCCGATCAGCACGCGGTCACAGAGCTCGTCTCCTGGCTCGAGGGCACGCTCGACAGCCACGCGAGCGCGACTGCCGGCCGCACGCAGTTGCGGCGTCTGAACCGCCGCGAGTACGCCAACGCCGTGCGTGACCTACTTGCTCTCGACATCGATGTCGCGACGCTGCTGCCCGATGACCATCACAAGACCGGGTATGACACCGATGCCGCGAGGCTGCAGGTGTCTCCCTCCTACGTTGATCAGTACGTGAATGCAGCGCGCGTTGTCGCGGCACAGGCCGTGGGCAATCCCAAGGCTCCGGCGATCACGACCACTTACGGCAACCTGGGAGACATGGTGATCTCGCTCCAGGTACGCGGCCATCCCGGCGAGGGCAACCAGCAGCTGTACCGGGACGGCATGCCCTTCGGCACGCGGGGCGGCATAAGTGGCGAGTACATCTTCCCCGCGGACGGGGAGTACGCGCTCACTATCGGCGACCTGGCGTTGGGGCGCGACGTGCCGCTCATGGAATTCGATAACACCGTCGTGGCATTGCTGGATGGCAAGGAGTTCTTCCGCACTCATATCGGCGGTGAGAGCGACCAGAAGGCCATCGACCAGCAGCAGCAGGTGGCGGTAAACGAGATCAACGGCCGGCTGCGCAACATCCACTTTCGCGCACCGCAGGGGCAGCATCGCGTTGCCGTCACCTTCGTGCACCGGGACTTCGCCGAGAGCGACGAGCGCATACGCGTTAACACTCCAGAGGGCGGACAGGAGCGCGTGCAGCTGATGCATGCCTTCCAGATCCGCGGTCCGCTCGCTGTCACTGGCATGAGCGATTCGCCTACGCGGGCGAAGATCTTCCTGTGCCATCCGGCCAGCGCGGCAGAGGAGGCGCCCTGCGCCCGCCGCATCATCGAGCATCTCGCCCGCCTCGCTTTCCGGCGTCCCGTTAGCGACGCGGACCTGCACCCGCTGCTGGGCTTCTACGAGGGCGGAACCCGGGACGGGGGTTTCGAAGGGGGCATTCGCAGCGCACTCTCCGGCGTCCTCGCGAGCCCCTGGTTCCTCTACCGCGTGGAATCGCCGGCGGAAAAGGAACAGATGCGCACGGGCACCGCGCCCGCGGGCACGCTCAGCGACCTGACGCTAGCCTCGCGCTTGTCGTTCTTCCTATGGAGCAGCGTCCCGGACGAGGAGCTGCTGGGCCTCGCCGCAGACAACCGACTGAGCGATCCGAAGGTGTTGGAACAGCAAGTCCGGCGGATGCTGGCCGATCCGAGGTCAAAGGCCCTCGTCGATGGCTTCGCGTTCCAGTGGTTGAACCTCGGGAGACTCGACGAGATCGTTCCGGATCGCGCCCAGTTCCCCTTTGCGACCGGCGCGCTGGATCCGCATCCGCTGTTCAAACAGGAGCTCTCGCTGTTCCTCGACAGCGTATTGCGCTCCGATCAGCCGGTCACGGCGCTGCTGACGGCCGACTACACCTATCTCAATGAATCCCTCGCCATGCTCTACGGCATGGAGGATGTGAAAGGCGGCCAGTTCCGCCGGGTCCAACTCTCCGACTCGAGGCGCTGGGGCCTGTTGGGCAAGGGCGCGATCCTGATGCTGACCGCCAACCCGGATCGCACCTCCCCGGTGCTGCGTGGCGCCTGGATTGTTGAACGGATACTCGGCTCGCCTGCGCCCACGCCGCCGCCGAACGTTCCCACGCTGACGGAGAACGTCCACGGCGCGCCGCCCAAGACCGTGCGTGAGCGCGTCACTCAACACAGCACGAACCCCAGTTGCCATGCCTGCCACGGCGTCATGGATCCGCTCGGCTTCGCGCTGGAGAACTTCAACACCGTGGGCCAGTTGCGCGAGCTCGATTCGGCTACACACACGCCGATCGACACCGCGGGCGTGTTGGCGGATGGCACCGTGATCAATGGTCCCAACGACCTCCGGCGGGCGCTGGTGGCGCGGTCGGATCTGTTCGTGCAGACCCTGACAGGGCAGCTGATGTCTTACGCCGTCGGCCGACCCCTCGATTACTACGACATGCCTGTGGTACGCCGCATCGCGCGCGATGTAGCCCCCGACCACGACCGGTTTTCGTCCATCGTCCTGCAGGTGGTGGAAAGTGACGCCTTCCGTATGCGCGAGCCGCCCGCGCAAGAACCACAGCCTGGGGTGAAGAGCGCGTCGCTCGCCGCGCCCGCTGCCACCCCCACTGCCGACAAAGTCGGAGGTAACTAAGCCGTGTTCCTCACCAGGAAACATCTCTCACGCCGCACCATTCTCAAGGGCGCTGGAGCATGCATTGCGCTGCCTCTACTCGATGCGATGATTCCGGCCGGCACGGCACTGGCGGACACGCCCGCCGCGGTGAAGCCGCGCCTCGGGTTCGTCTACTTTCCTCATGGCGCGATCCAGAAGCACTGGACGCCAGAAGGGACGGGCCGGGACTTCAAGTTCTCGCCCATCCTCAAGCCGTTGGAACCGCTGCGCGACTACGTCACGGTGGTGACCGGTCTGCGCAACAAGGGCGGGGAAAGCTCCGACCCGCACGGCATCATCGAGAGCAGCTGGCTGTCATGCGTGCACCCGCAGGACCGAAAGCCCACAGGCGATGTTGGGGTGAGTGCCGATCAGTTGGCCGCGCGACACATCGGCCAGGACACTTCGTTGCCGTCCCTGGAGCTGTGCGGCGAGCCCGGCGGCTACAGCTCGATCTCCTTCCGTACGCCGCTCCAGCAGGCGCCCATGGAGAGCAATCCGCGCAAGGTCTTCTACGGGATGTTCGGCCAGGGCGATTCAAACGAGGAACGTAGCGCGATCATCAATTCCCAGGGGAGCTTGCTCGACTACGCACAGCAGGCGACCGCAGACCTCAAACGCCAACTCGACGGCGGCGACCGCGCCATCGTCAGCGACTACCTGGACTCCGTGCGCGAGATCGAGCGTCGCGTGCAAAAACTGAAGGTGGCCTCCGAGTCCTTCGGCAACCTGCCGAATGCGCCCCTGGGCGCGCCGGAGGACTTCACCGAGCTGCTCGATGTGCAGTTCGAGATGATGGCGCTGGCCTGGCAGACCAATCAGACACGGGTGGTGACCTTCAAGCTCGCCAACGAGGCCACCATGCGCGCCTACACCATGGTGAACGTCACCGAGGCTTTCCATCCGCTGTCTCACCACGGCGAGAAGGAGGATGCCTTCGAGAAGCTGCTGCGGATCCAGTCCTACCACACGACCCGCGTGACAAAGTTTGTTCAGCGCCTGAAGGGGATGAAGGAGGGCAGCGGTAGCGTGCTCGACAACAGCGTCATTCTGTTCGGCAGCAACATGGCCAACTCCGACCGCCACAACAACGATCCGCTACCGCAGGCCATCATCGGGCACGGCGGCGGTATCAAGGGCGGCCAACACGTGCACTACCCGCAGGACACGCCCCACGCCAACCTCCTACTCACCCTGCTGCAGAAGGTGGGCGCGCCCGTGCAGAGTTTCCCGTCGAGCACGGGAGTGCTCTCGGAGGTCTGAAATGCGGGTAATTGTCGGGATTTGCGCTGCAGGCCTACTGGCGTTCGCGGTTGCGCACGCTGCTGCAGGCGCGGGCACAGCGGCGGCCACGGGCACCGCGACTGGCGCAGGCACAGCGGCGAGCACAGGCGCAGCGACGAGCACAGGCACAGCGGCGAGCACAGGCACAACGGCGGCCGCCGGCGACCCATCACTGCCAGGCGCGGCGCCGGATGTACGAGGTCCCGACGGCAGCACACCCCTACAGTGGGCCGTGTACCGCAACGACGCCGCCGAAGTGAAGCGCCTCCTCAAGGCAGGCGCGAAAGTCAGCGAGGACAACAATTACGGCGCCACCCCCATGCAGATGGCGGCCGCGACCGGCAACGCACAGATTCTCGACCTGCTGCTCGCTGCGCGAGCGGATGTTGACTCCCCCAACGCGGAAGGCCAGACGGTCCTGATGGCCGTTGCCCGCACGGGCAACATCGAGGCGGCGAAGCTACTGCTGCGACACGGCGCCCACGTGAATGCCGTAGAGCAGTGGGGCGGCCAGACCGCGCTCATGTGGGCGAGCGCGCGCCGGCATCCGCAGATGATGGAGCTACTCATTTCCCACCGCGCCGACGTCAACGCGCGCAGCACGTGGCGCAACTGGGAGCGCCACGTCACTGCCGAAAGCCGCGCCAAACGCACCAACGCCGGCGGCCTCACGCCGCTCATGTACGCCGCGCGCGAGAACTGCCTCGAATGCGTCAACGTGCTGCTCAAGCACCATGTTGATGTTGACCTGCCCGATCCGGATGGCGTCGCGCCGGTGACCGTCGCCATCATGAACAGGAACTGGGACATCGCCAGGCGGCTGATCGAAGCCGGCGCCGATGTGAATCAGTGGGACATGTACGGCCAGGGCCCACTCTACGCGGTCGTCGTGGCCAGTGCGGCGCCTGTGGTCGGCTTGTTTGGCGGAGGACCCACCAATAACCCGCTCGACCCGCCTAACAAGGCGACCTCGAAGGACGTGGTCTCCCTGCTGTTGGACAAGGGCGCGAATCCCAACATGCAACTGTTCTATCGTCCTGCCGGGCGTGGGGCCGGGGGCGCCGCTCGAGGGGCGACACCGCTGATGGCGGCGGCCTCCGATGACGATGTCGATCTGATCAAGCTGCTGCTGGCGCACGGGGCCGATCCGAAGATATACCAGGCCGACAACCAGACACCGATCATGGCCGCGCTCGGCGGCAGGGGCGTGTTCGGCGGCGGCGGCGCGGCCAACCCGCAGGCAGCCGTCGAGGTGCTCAAGCTGCTGCGCGACGCAGGCACGGATGTGAACATCATGTCCATCCAACATCACTTGCTGCGCACGCGCGGTGGCACCGCTCTCCACTTCGCGGTGCGCGGGGGCTCGGCACAGGCCGTGAAGCTGTTGGTGTCTTGGGGCATCGACGTGAACGCCCGGGACCCGGATGGACTTACCGCGCTCGACTACACCATGGCACGCGGCTATGTACCCTTCCTACAGCAGCGGCAGCCTCCGCAACAGGAGTTGGCGAAGCTGCTGCGCGACTCTGGCGCAACGGTAGAACTGGCCAAAACTCCCGACTGGCCACCGGTGGGTCCGCCCATCGGGTATGAGGCTACTGTTTGGCCGCTGCTGCCCAGCGATGCGCTCAGGGCCGCCAGCACCAAGTATCCTCCCATGTATCCGCCGGGGGACTTGCCCAAGTTCCTGGCATCGCAGGGTGTGGCGCCGAAGGTCCCGGAGGGAGCGGCGTCGCAGGCTGTCGGCGCGTCCACGGCCGGTGTGACTCCTGCGGCCCCGTCCATTGCCAAAGCCCAGCAGTAAGGTAAGAAAGGCTCGATGATGAATTCGCTGTCGCGCCGCCGCCTCCTGAACGGCGGCCTTCAAGTGTTGGGCGCCGCCTCCGCAGGTGCGGTCCTGGGCCCCTTAAGCGTGTTGGCCCCGGGGCGCACTACGCTCGCCGCGGGCGCCCCCGCCATATCGACCACCCCGCTGACACCGAAGGAGAGGGGCGGACTCACGCTGCTCCAGGGCGCCGGCTGCAACGTCGTAACCATGCCGGGCCCGGATGGCGCGCTATTGATCGATGGGGGCCTCGAGGCCAACTCCAAGGCACTGCTCAAAGCCGTGGCCAATGCCACTGGCAGCACTCGCGTAAGCACACTCATCAACACCCACTGGCACCCTGAGCAGACGGGTTCCAACCTGTCCATCGGAAGCAAGGGAAGCATCATTATCGCGCACGAGGTCACGCGGCTGTACGAAGGGCGCAAGGCCACCTCGGTCTGCTACGAAGGCACGTACGGACCCCTCCCCGAGAAGGCGCGCGCCACGAAGACCACACGCACCTCGGGGTCCCTTGAATTCGCGGGCCAACACATCGACTACGAGTACCTGCCGGCGGCGCATACCGACGGCGATCTTTATGTCCATTTTCCGGAAGCCAACGTGTTGGTCGCCGGCGGCCCGGTCTCGGGCAGCCACTGGCCCGTCCTGGACATCCACAATGGCGGCTGGCTGGGCGGGCTAGTGCGGGCATACGAGAAGCTCGCGACGGTGGTCAAGCCTGACACCCGGGTAGTCCCCGCTGAAGGCAAACTGCTTACCGGCGCCGACATCGTCCGTTACCGCGACATCTACCAGAAGCTCTTCACGCAGATGTTCGATTACTTCAATAAGGGCTTCGGCCCGCCGGATGCTGCCGCTGCACGCCCGCTGAAGGACTATGAAGATGAGCTCGGGGATGCCTCGGTATTCCTCGC